>NZ_JAYFEQ010000230.1:0-36110 GCF_055795085.1 Phormidium sp. CCY1219
CTCGGCTGTGAAACGCGACTGCGGCGACGATACTTGGAGGGTGACTTCCTGGGAAAATAGCTCGGTGCCCGGTTAATATTAGACAGAACCCCAACATGAAAGCGTTGGGGTTTTGTTGTTTTAATAGGTTTTAATCGCCAAAACCCGCACCCTGAAGGGTGGGGCTATACGGACGAAGCCCGCCTGCGCGAGCTAATAGAAAAACCGCAAAAACTGATTTGGTATGAGGTTAAAAATTTCCCACTGTTGCACCAGGGTAATTAATAACGAGGGAATGTGGGAGTTTGTTGAATGAGCGAAAGTTTCCAAAATCTGACCCATAGCGAATTAAAAGCTTATATTACAGCTCATCGGAATGATGAGTCTGCTTGTCACGCAGCACTTAAAATTCTGATGAGCCGCAGGAGTGAAAATACTGCTAAATACGCCTACGATATTACCGATGAAGAGATGAAGGCTATTTTTCAGGAAAAACTTTAATCAAAATCATAATACGTTTGTTGCCGATCGCCGTTTTGGATAGACTGTCGGTGTATTGCCTTCCATTAGGGAAGATTCCCTCTCAGAAATTGCTTCCCCTGATTCTGTAGTGTTAGAGGCGAGGGGGGAGGAGTGTTGAAGGCTCCCCAACAGAAGAACGAGATTTATCCGAGCAACTCGATCGCTTAATGACGTTGCTGAAGGCAAAAGCTTATGCAGAATCAATAAAATGAGTTTTTCTTCCATACCGACGGCTTTGCGTCAGCTTACGAGCGATCGGGCTGAAGGGAAATGCGAATACTATCTCATTCACCAAGACTTTTCAATTTACCGCCAGGAAGTTGACCTTATTGCGGTCAAACATGGAGGGCAAACGATCGCCGAGAATCTAGCTTTATCTTGTTTACCCTGCAACCGACACAAAGGTTCTGACTTAGCAGCCTTTGTGCCGGTTAGGGGGGAAATTGTTCCGTTATTCAACCCACGCGCCCAAGTCTGGTCAGAGCATTTTCGATTAGAAAACGCTCAAATTGTCGGGATTACGCCTACAGATCGAGCAACGACATTTTTGTGGAGATTCAACGCTCTACAACCCTAGGATCCACAACAATGATTCCTTGACCGGGACCTTCGTATATTTCGACGTGAGCTACTTCTCCAGTACCTGAATAAAATCGTACTTGCGCTCTGGATTCAGAAGGCATGGATAGCCAATTACTATACCCATCCAATCTTTGAGAATTCAGAGTAGTCGTAAATCCATATCCCATCTGATTACAATTCGGCTTGCTCCCTGCTCAATCGAACAGCCAATTGATTCAGCCTGAGCTTGGTTCTGTCCATAAAAACTGCAATTAGACCTATAATTTTTTACTCCTTTCCCCCTTGGGCCTTCGGCGTGAACATTGCTAGAGGAAGCAATCGTAAATGCTATAAGCAAATTGGCCACCAAAGCGCCTCTATAAAACAAACCTGAGTTGAGCTTCATCTTATCATTAACCTCCTTCGGCTAAAACAGAATATTCAGTAAATTGCTAACTGCATCTTACCTATGCTGCTAAATTTTATTGAGATGTAACAGCTATAGCAATCCTAAATCAGTGGTGTCATGGATCCGGGTCTGAAAGGCTGGGAGTGCGAGCATCTTGCTCGCTAGTTTTGTTACAAATCATTTAGGACTGCTATATGTCACAAAACTTCAAATACTTTAAATTTTATCGGAACTTAGAATAGTTCCTTTCAATTATGGTCCCCAATCAAGTCTTACATCTGCATGATTTTGGATAGGTCTTAAAAGAATACAAAAATCGCCAACATAGTTTAGGTCTATGTTAATATTTTGGCCGTTTAATTGTGACCTATCAGCGACTTGAGCTACAGCTAAATTTGGAACTACATTCAAGGTAGTAGTCAGTAAAGCAATCGCGCAGAGTTTAGAACGATTGACTTTCATTAGGAGTATCCTCAAATCCCTCTAGCTTGTACCCACTATAACAACCCGGTTTTAGCTTGTCCAGTGATAAAAAGTGACGAAAAGTGATAAAAAGTAGCGTTTTTTTGCTTTTTGTGGTAAGATGATCGCAAATTCGAGGGGCGGATGGCGGAGTGACTCCTGCTGCGAACAGGTGGCGGTGGCTCCAGCTAAGTTGTCCTACCTGCTGCTAACCCCTGGTCACATTACCATAACAACGTTCAGGAGGACTTGAGAGATGAAGGTTGACGAAGCACTGGCGCTTGTGGAAACTGTCCTGGAGGACGATCGCCTCAATGACGTTCAAGAGTTGATCTTTCGTCAGTGTTGGGAAGGAAACCAGTCTTATCAGGAAATTGCTCAAGTCTCTGGATATAATTCGGAATATATCAAGGCAACAGGTGCTAAACTCTGGAAGTTACTGACAGAAGCATTCGGAGAAAAGGTTAAAAAAGGTAATCTCCAGTCTGTTCTGAAGCGATATTTACGTCGGAATCAAATAAATTTGTATCGCACTCAAGTCATTGGAGTGAATCTTAGCGGAGGCAGCTTAAGTGAAGCTAATCTCAGTGGTGCAAAACTATTTGCTAATTTAGGCCAAGCTGATTCCTGTCAAGGCGATTTCTACAAAGCGAAAAGGCCGGATGATAAGATTGGATTATTACAGTCAGATGATATAAATGCCGAACCGGAAGTCAACCCGATCGCCCATTCAAATTCTGAATCCAGTTTTCATTCCTGGAATGGTTGGCAGTTTCGATCGCAGGCAGAGGTGAAGATTGCAGAAGCACTCGATCGCGCGGGAGTTTTGTTTTTCCCCAACGCTACGGCGCGGTTGACGACTCCGGAGAATCGGAAAAATCAAACCCTTCATTTTCTGGTTTGTTCTGAAGGAAAGTTAGGGATTCTAGTCATGGAGGGGGTGGCGGAGGATGAGGCAGAAACCGATCGCCTTATGCAAACTCAGGGTATCCACATCATCCATCATTACCCGGTTACCCAATGTATGGAAAACAGTGATGGGGTGGTGTTGGAATTTTTACAAGCGTTGAGTCAAGCTTAGAAACTCCTATTTCACTGGCTTTTTTTCACCCTCCACCAGCAGGAATCACAGCACAGAGCGTTCTTTCCTCTTTGGACTTACCCATTATTTAATATCAAACCCTAAATGTAGGGTTGATTCTCAAAATCTGTGTAAGTCCTGTCTCTATTCAGTGGGTGATTCTTCACGGAATTGTTCTGGGGTTTCATCAAATTCATCGGGTTCATCGTTTTCTGAATTTTGTTCTTTTTGCAAAGGCAATTCTAGTTGTTGCGGTAGCTTGTCTAACTGAAAGTATTGATGAAATTTACTGGTTACTTGCAACCAGTACGATCGCCCATCTGATTGTCTTCTTTTGCGGACAAATCCCTGTTGCACGAGTTCTTGAACGTGCTGATAGGCACCCGAACCGCGCAACTCTACTAAGTCAGTTTGAGAAAGGGGACCTTTCAGGGCGATCGCGGCGAGCGTTCGTAAAGCACCCACACCTAATTCAGCAGGAATCAAACTATGCACCAACTCTTGAAAAACCTCTCGCAGTTGGAGACTATACCCATTATCCGTTTCCACCACTTCTAAAGCGCTGTCGCGATGAGCGTAATCATCGATCAGCTCGATGAGTGCTTCGGAGGCTGTTTCTTTGTCACACCCTGCATATTCGGCGATTTCGGCAAGCGAAAGCGGTTTGCCTTTTAAATACAGTATGGCTTCAATCTGACTGGCTAAATTAGGCATTTATGATTTTTCCTTCCATCAAATCGCTTACCCCTGAAGATTTTAAATCTCTGGGGAATAGAGTTAAAAACTTCCGGGGATTTAATCTAACTGTCGTCCGGTGAGTTCGACGAAAATATCTTCTAAATTAGAAGGACGAACCATCAAACCCGTTTTATCCGGTTGTTGTTCCAAATACGCATTAGCGGCTGTTATATTGGGGAAAAATTTGTACTCCCATCGATCGCCAATTTGCTTCATCACTAACCCCTCCCCATGTTTTTTCCGAAACTCCTCCAGAGTTCCCAATTCAATGAGTTTGCCGCTATCCATAATGCCAATCCGATCGCATAGATATTCCACCTCATCCATATAATGAGTCGTTAACAACATCGTCATTCCTTGGCGGTTTAAATCCCGAATAATTTCCCATAATCTCCGGCGAGTTTGCGGGTCTAATCCCACCGTCGGTTCATCCAAAAACAAAATTTGCGGTTGATGCAATAAAGCGCGGGCGATTTGCAATCGGCGCTTCATCCCGCCAGAGAGAGTTTTCACCAAACTTTCTTTGCGATCGCTTAATTCTACATACTCCAACCAGCGCTCGATTCGCCGTTGTCGTTCCGAGTTGGGAATGTGGTGCAGCCGCCCGTGAAATTCCATATTTTCCCACACTGTCAGGTCGTTATCCACACTGACTTGTTGCAAAACAACGCCAATGCACTGCTTCACCTGAATCGCTTGACGCCGGACATCATATCCACCAATTTCAATTTTCCCCCCCGTGGGTTTGGTGAGGGTAGTCAGCATCCGAATTGTGGTAGATTTACCCGCACCGTTTGGGCCGAGCAAGCCAAACATTTCTCCGGGCTGAATCGTAAAGGATAAACCTTTCACCACGGGGACTTTATTGTAACTTTTTTCAACGTTTTGCAGACAAACCGCTGTACTCATAAAAATTTCAGGGTCAGAAAAGGTTCTTTACTTACGGTAGCATTAAACGCGATCGCCCCCCACTGCCCATTCCCCAACCAGGCGATCGCCGCAGTCGGTTAAGCCCTCACAGCTCTTCATCTCCACTGTGCGGTGGGTCTTGCATTTCTTGCAAAGATTGCCAGCCGGCTTGCCACAGGGATTTGTCTTTCAGCTGTTTGGCATTCAACCAAAAACGCACCTGGCGATCGCAAGCTGCCACCACTTCTGCAAACACCCATTTGCCTTGGTTTTTGCGGTTGACCACTTGAAAGTGTCGCCACCCCCAGGTTTCTTGCAGAGCGGTCCATTTTGAACCCACTAAGTACGGAAATTTCTGCTTTTTTGCCATCACTGCCTCAAGTTGGAATAAGTGAATTCGCCTGTGTTTACCATGACATATTTTGCCCGATCGCGCGAGGACGATCGCATTCACCTAGAGTGTCGTCGTAACAGGGAGAACCCGGCGCTCGGGCTTCCAGAAGGCGATAAAGATTAATTCAATCCCGAGGGGGCGATAAAATTCCCTCGGATGACCTACGGACATAACGTTCTATCCTCCTGATTAATATAGGGATTGGTTTGCAAATAATCGCGAACCCAATTGCAGGCATAGTCTAACAAATCCACAGAAAGTACCCGGTCTAAATCCCACAACATAACCCGGTTATCCGCTCCTCCCGTAGCCAGAGTGTTGCCATCGGGAGAGAATGTGAGGCCCCAAACGCCAGTACCGTGAGCGTTGAGGGTAGCGATCGCGGTGCCGTCCAGCCTCCAGAGTTTCACCGTACCACCATCGCTAGCCGAGGCCAACATCTGACCGTCCGGGTGGAAAGCCACATGCCTCACTTTACTCTGATGTCCAGTGAGAGTAGCGATTAACGTACCATCGGTGCGCCAGAGTTTGACCGTGTTATCGTTAGCAGCAGAAGCCAGGATGTTGCCGTCGGGGGAAAACGCCACTTTCCAGACCGGGGCTGTGTGACCTTCGAGGGTGGCGATTTCCCGGCCATCAGAGTGCCATAGCTTCAGGGTATTGTCTTCGCTGGCAGTGGCCAGGATTTGACCGTTTGGGGAAACAGCGACCCCCACCACCCAACCGCGATGGCTGTCGAGGGTGGCGAGTAAGGTGCCGTCGAGTTGCCAGATTTTGGCGGTATTATCACGATGGGCGGTGAGGAGGCGTTGACCGTCGGGGGAAAAGGTAGCATCCCAGATAGGGGTGGATTGAATGGTTCTCACTAAGGTGCCATCCGGGTGCCAAAGCCTTGCGGTGCCGTCCAAACTGGCGGAGAGGAGGAAGCGACCGTCGGGACTGAAGGCCACCCCATGAACCGAAGTTTTATGCTTAGTGAGAGTGCGAATCAGCGTGCCATCCGGGTGCCAGAGTTTCACGGTGCGATCGTTACTGGCGGAGGCGATTAACTCACCGTCGGGACTAAAGGCGATCGCTAAAATTTGGTTGCTATGGCCATCGAGGGTCAACCAAAATGGGTTGCGAAACCGCCAGAGTTGGATGTGATTGTCCCACCCCCCAGAAGCCAGGAGTTTACCGTCGGGGGAAAAGGCAACACCAAAAACGTCGGCTTGATGTTTTTCCAAGCTGGCCAATTCCGTGCCATCGATTCGCCAGAGTTTAATCTGCTGGTCGGTGCTACCGGAGGCGAGAAATTGACCATCGGGAGAAAAGGCCACGGACCACACGCCACCATTGTGAGCCGCGAGAGTCTGTTGCACCTGGCCCTGCCGGTTCCAGAGTTTCACGGTTTCGTCCCAACTGGCGGAGGCCAAGGTGCGACCGTCGGGAGAAAAAGTGAGGTCGTAAATGGGGGAGTTATGGTCGGTCAGGGTGGCGATCGCAGTGCCGTCCGGTTTCCAGAGTTTTATAGTTCGGTCTAAACCACCGGAGGCGAGAATTTCACCGTCCGGGGAAAAGGCGACGGTCAACGCCGCCCCGGGATGGGCGTTGATGCTGTGGATGGGGGTACCGTCGAGTTGCCAGAGTTTCACCGTGCCGTCCCAACTGGCGGAGGCCAAGGTGCGACCGTCCGGGCTAAAACTCACATCCCAGATCCGATCGCCATGTCCGGTGAGGGTTTGCAACAAAGTGCCGTCGGGTTGCCAGAGTTTAATCGTACCATCGTTGCTGCCGGTGGCAATAGTGTTTCCGTCGGGGGAGAAGGCGATACCTACCACCCCGGCGGTATGACCGGTTAAGGTGGCGACTAAACTCCCGTCTTTGCGCCAGATCCGGGCGGTGCGATCGTTGCTGGCGGAGGCGATCGAGGTGCCGTCGGGACTAAAGGCAATCCGAAACACTTCGCCGCCATGTCCGGCGAGGATGTTGGCTTCGATGGTTGTATAAGAGGCTTGTTGCAAGAGGCGCTGGGTTAAGGCGGTGAGTTGGGGGTTGGCGGATCCGAATTGGCGGAGGCGCTGGTGGGCGGCGATCGCCTTGACTAGGGCATCTAACTGATGATTGGAGGCAAAGAGGGCATCGGAGGTGGTGGCGATCGCCTGGATTTCGCTTTCGAGGGCGTAGCGATACTGCCAAAAGGTGGTCAGGCTCAAACTAATGGCGATCGCTAAGGCAATGCTACCAATTCCTAACAACTTTCGTTGCAACCGTCCGATTTGCTCTTCCTGTCGCTGACGTTTCTCGCTTTCGGCAAGTTGCTGTTGCATCGATTCCATCTGAATTTTCAGCGCCCGCGCTTTTTCGGCATCTAAAAGTTCTTGCAGTCGGGCGCGATCGCTTTCTTCACTCGCCGCTAAATACTGATAGTCTAAGTCGCTTAAACTCTTGCCCCTTGCCCAACTTTTGGCCTCTTGCAATGCCTGTCCCCGCAACAGGCGCGAGGAATCGCTTTTTTCCGAGGCAATCCACTCGTCAAACAGTTGCGCGTAGGGACGCAATTGCGCCAATTGTTCCCGCACCCAAATGAGGTTAAAAACCTGCTGATAAATCCGGTTCCTAACTTGTAATTTTCCTCCCTTTTGCACCAGCAAACCACTGAGCAATAATTCCATGTGGTCTTTGCTGCCGTTGGCGGCGACGGGAAGTTCTTGTAAAATTTTTTGATAAACTCCCAATAACCGCCCGGTGTTTGACTTGCTGGTGAGGCGATCGCGAATCGTCCGCAGGTGTTCCGGTTCGTCTTGAAATTCCCAGTTGTCTATTATTCGCGATCGCACCACGAAATCCACCCAACTTTCTTCTCGCTTTTTACCTTCCGAAAAGGGGATAATTCCCTCTGCACTCTGCCAGAGTAAATCGCATATTTTTTGGGTTAAAAACGGTTGTCCGTCGCTCCAATAAAGGATGCGATCGAGGAAAGCCTTACCCTCTCCAAGGGGGTTTAATCCTCGGGCGATGGGATGGACTTCTGCAGCACTAAACCCTTGCAAGGCGATGGCTTTGCCGATGTTAAATGGGGTGCGACTGCGGTCTTGAATTAAATCTGAAGGAGTTGCCACCCCAAACAGGGCAAAACTCAATCGTTGGTATTCCGGGTCACTGGCTCTTTGATTGTAACAGTAGCGAATCCAGGCGAAAAAATCATCCACAGCAAAGGGTAAACTGAGGAGGCTATCAATTTCATCTATAAAAATAATCAAGTTTTCACTGGTAAAATTCGGCCAGATAATTTCCTCCACAAAGTAGGTAAGCCTTTGACTGAAAGACAAATCTTCTCTCTGCTTCCACCAGGTTTTAAAATTGACTTTGCCCAGCAAATTGAAACCGCGCCATAAATCTACCATCAGCCCTTTATACCATTGCAAGGGCGTAATGTTTTCGCTGCCAATTTGGGTCATATCCACCGTGGCACAGGAATAGCCCTCTGCTTGCAAACGCGCTCTCGTTTTTACCATCAGGGATGATTTTCCCATCTGTCTGCAATTGAGCAGATAACAAAATTCTCCCTGTTGTAAGGCATCCTGGAGTTCTATATCTGCACGGCGCTTGACGTAGGTGGGAGATAGGGGCGGAAGACTACCGCCCACTTGGTAAATAGAGTGGTTCATTTATTAAGTGTCTTGCATTACAGCAGGGCGATCGCTGAAGGCGATCGGGGCAATTTTTCCCATTGGCGATAAGTTAAACGCCCTGGAATTATAGCAATTGCCATCGAGAATTACTCTACTTTTTCGGCAAGGGTTTTGGGAGAAATATCCACATTGTACGCCACTCCATCTAAATTGCCAATCCAGTAAGGAGTTGGTTCATCTTCCCATCGGACTACATTTGGGGAAAGTAGCTTCGTCGAATCAAATTGCTGCCAGTTCGATCCGGTGGCTTTCCAGGAGGTTTTGCTTTCTTCTTGTCCCCGATATCGCATGGCGAACAGTTCGCTAATCAGATGGGTTTGCGGGTCGAATTTCACCCAGAGGGTTTCGGTGCGATCGCGCCAGGGAATTCCCACTCCCACGGTGTTCTCATCTACCACTTTCCACTGAATGTTGGAATCGTTAACCAACATGGCGGGCAACCAAACCAAGGTTTCTGCCCATAAATTTAATGTCGCTCCTTGGTCGATTTTTTCTCCGGTTTCTGTGAAACTCACTAATCCTTTTCCTGCCATTTTACCAGAATTATCGAGATAGGAATCGGCAGCTTTAAAAATCGGAATACCAAACCAGGTTAATTCCATATAGCGACAAAATTCATTCTGACGATAGTAGGTTTTAAATCGCAGAAATGTCTGCAATCCAGACAGTTTGAATTTTGCCCGTCCCCAAATCGCGGCGGATTCGATTTTCGGAATCCGTTCCCCGTAAATAGCGTGACAGTAATGCTGCATCTGTGGCGGCATATTTTCTGGCAGTTCGACTGTGCCAAAGTCTTGGGTCGGTTCTTCGGGATGAGGGGGAAAACTGGCGGGTTTGATTTTCAATCCCAGCCAACCCATGCCGATAAATCCGGCGATCGCACCCAAGAGAATTTCGCTAATTTGAAGAATTGAGTTCATAGTTTTGTTGGGTTTAAATTGTTTTTTTTGGGTAATTTGGTGTTAAACTGATTGAGGCAAGGTTGTGATTTGAGGAGGAATGGTGGGCAGTGCCCACCCTACGTGAACAAATAATTGTTTTACGTTTTGCGCGATAAGAAACGTGCTGCAAATACACCACCGATTAAGCCAAACAAATGCCCTTCCCAGGAAACGCCTTGTTGCAAGGGCAAGACTCCCCAAATAATTCCGCCGTAGAGAAAACCCACGAGAACGGATAATAAAATTGAAACCAGATTGCGCTCAAAGAAACCGCGCAGGAGCAAATACCCCAGATAGCCAAAGATGACGCCACTTGCGCCTATATGGAAACCGGGAGAACCAAACAGCCACACGCCCATTCCACTGACGAGCATGGTGACCGCCGTTACGATAAAAAAGTCGCTGGTTTCGCGCAACATGACCAACCAACCTAGGGTGATAAAGGGAACGGTATTGGCAATTAAATGGGGCCAACCGCCATGCAAAAAGGGCATGAATAAAATGCCGCGCAATCCAATGATATTACGGGGGAGGACGCCGTAAGCGTCTAACCTTCCTCGGAAGAGGAATAAATCGATGAACTCCAGGATCCACATGAGGGCCACTAAGCCACCCAAAATCATCACCTGGCTTTTGAGTTCGTGGGCGATCCCCTTTGACTTGTTGCTAGTCATTTTCTGGCCTCGAAAGTCACAAATTGTTGTATGATTCTAGGGTAACAACTTTATTTGAAATTCGCGCCAATGGGATGGGGGGGGAGGCGATCGCCGACAATTGCCGATCGCTGTTTTCCCGTTTATACACTACGGCGGTAATTGTAGAGAGACGCGATTCATCGCGTCTCTACATAATGATGCCGATGTTACCTGCGGAAGGCGCGGATGAGATTAAAGGTTCTCGATGTCCAGGGGTTCTAACGCCTCTGCGGGTTCAAATCCAAAGACCCGGGAGTAGAAGTAAAATTCTCCATCCAGGGCGCGTTTGATGTTTTCAGCGCGTCGAAACCCGTGCTGTTCCCCTGCGAAGGGCACATAGGCGACGGGCAAGCCTTTTGTGCGAAGGGAATTGACCATCAGTTCCGCTTGGTTGGGAGGAACCACTTGGTCTTCTAACCCTTGGAAAAAGATAACCGGACAGGAGATACGATCGCAAAAATGAATGGGCGATCGCTGCACGTACAGTTCTTTTTGTTCCGGATACGGGCCGATCAACCGATCCAAGTAGCGCGATTCAAACTTGTGCGTTTCTTTGGCCAACGCTTCCAAATCGCTGACGCCGTAATAGCTGGCACCGGCTTTAAACACCGCCCGGAAGGTGAGCGCCGCCAAAGTGGTATAACCGCCCGCACTTCCGCCGGCGATCGCCAGTCGGTTTCCATCCACCATCCCGCGTTCCGCCAGATATTTCGCACCATTGGCGCAGTCATCCACATCCACAATTCCCCAGCGATCGTTGAGACGCTGGCGATACTCGCGTCCGTATCCGGTACTCCCGCCATAGTTGACGTCGAGGACCGCAAAACCGCGACTGGTCCAATATTGGATTCCCAAATTCAAACTCCGACTCGCCGCCGCAGTGGGTCCGCCGTGACTTTTCACCAGCAGGGGCGGCAATTCGTTCTCGGGGGCGATACAGTCGCGATTGGTAGGGGGATAAAAGATACCATAGGCGGTCAATCCGTTTTCCGTGGGAAACTCCACCGATTGCGGGACGGAAAGATAACCCGGATCTAGGTCTAAATCGATCGATTGGCGCAGAACTTGCCCTTGACTCGTAGTGAGATTAAAGGCGATCGCCGCAGTGGGTGCGGTGGCACTTCCGCCGATAAAGGCAAGGCGATCGCCGGCCACCTGCACGGAAGAAATAGAGGTATAAGGCACTTCGATCGCCTGGAGGCTGCCAGTGGTAGTGTCCAGGGTAGCTAAATGCCAATTGCCTCGCTCGGTATAGGCGCAGACAATGCGATCGCTGGCGGCAAACCCATAGGTAGACATGCCAAACACCCAGTGAGGCACGCCGAATTCTGCCGCCATTTCGCACAAGGGTTCGACGCGATCGCCGGTCCACCGATAGAGATTCCACCACCCAGAGCGATCGGAGACAAAATACAAAGTGCCATCCGGGGACCATTGCGGTTGAAAAATCGACTCGTCCACACCTCCCGCAACTTTTTCGCTGGTTCCGAGAGACCCGTCAGCATTCACCTGCGCCACCCACAGTTCCGTGCCATCCCAGGGCATATTCGGGTGATTCCAGCTCAACCAGCACAGGGTTCCCCCATCGGGACTGAGGCGCGGGGTAGAATAAAAATCCTCTCCCGCCACTAACACGCGCACATCCGCCCCATTTTCGGCGCTAACGCTCACTAAGGTATTGAGGGGTTCGGCGGCGCTGCTGTGGTCTTCGCGCACGCAAATCAGCCGATTTCGCTGGGCATCGATCGCATAATCGGCATAGCGCATTTTCCCTTCCGGGGTCAGGGGTTGCGGTTCGCCCCCCGGGGGTTGACGGTAGATGCGCTGGTCGGTAAAATTAGAAAAATACACGGTGCCCTCACTCACAGCGAATGCACCGCCGCCATATTCGTGAACCCGGGTGCGAACGTTGAATCCCTCTGGGGTAACATCGCGGCGATCGCCGTCGGATGTATGCTTGACGATCGCATAGCGTCCCCCTTCTGAGGGTCGCATCTCCACCCAGTAAATGTCATTCCCATCTAGGGCAATTTGCCCTACCCCCACGGTACCGGCAACTATCAGATCCGAGGTGATAGGGGATTTCCACGATCCATAAGGTATAACTTGCGGTTCGGACATGTTCGGTCTCCACACAACAGCGTCAGCAAGAGTGGGAACTGCACTCCCCCGGCTAAATCCCAGGGGGTTTCATTCCCGAATTCCTCGCCTTAGATAATCTATCATTGAGCCGACCGGATTGGATAGTCCCCCCGATGGTTTCAGCGACGCCCCCGGCGAAACCGCCACCCCCAACGCCGCTTTTTTTGGCCATCACGGTTCCCCTGCAATTTCTCATTTCTGGCGCTATTCGGGTTTCGGTTTATAATAAAAGTTACGCCAATCCCTCATCTCGTTTTTCCACAGGTGAAAAACGTTTGAAAATGGGCTAACCGAGAATTAAATTCTCTGGGGTTTTATAATTCGGTGCAGTTGTCGTGCAAATCAAGAAAGGGTGGGGAACCGCAAAACATGTTTTTTCCGATCGCAATTCTCAAAATTTTTATTCCGTTGGGCTTAATCTTATGTGGCTTAATTGGCGGGTTAATCTTTGAAAAGCGACTCTTCACCAAACTGAAAGCTATCCCGCAAATCCACAAGCTGCGCCGCTATAAAAATTTAGTCGAATCCCTCAAAGGGATGCCATTTGTCATTTTTTTTACCGCCGGAATTTATGGGGCGATCGTCACCAGTGGGTTAACCCCTACCATAGAAACGGTTCTCTCGAAAATTATTTTAGCCTTTCTTTTAGGGGCAATTACCCTGGTTTTCTCTCGCCTTTCTTTGGGATTCATTCGGGTTTACAGTCAAACGTCCGAACGAGTTTTGCCCTTAACTTCGTTATTGGAAAATCTCACCCGCCTGTTTATTTTCACCCTCGGTACTTTGATTATCCTCCAATCAATTGGGATTTCGATTACCCCGCTGCTGACGGCGTTAGGGGTAGGGGGAATTTCGATTGGTTTGGCCTTGCAAACAACCTTGGCAAATCTGTTTTCCGGACTAAATATTATTATGTCGCGAAAAGTCAATCCGGGAGATTATGTCAAACTAGAAACCGGTGAGGAAGGATATGTGACGGATGTGACTTGGCGACATACCACGATTCGGGAAATTCCCAATAATTTGGTGGTGGTGCCGAATTCGCAATTGGTGTCGGCGACGTTTAAAAACTACGCCTTACCGCAAAAAGAAATGATGGTGCTGATTGAGGTGGGAATCAGTTACAAGAGCGATTTAGAAAAAGTGGAACAAGTGACCCTAGAAGTGGCGAAAGCGGTGATGCGAGAAGTGCCCGGAGGGGTGCCGGAATTTGAGCCGTTTGTTCGATATCATAGTTTTGGGTATTTTAGCATTAATTTTACGGTGTATTTGGCGGGTCAAGAATATTTCGATCGCCTGATTACTACCCATGAATTTATCAAGCGATTGCATAAGCGCTACCAAGCGGAAGGCATTAAAATTCCGTTTCCCATTCGCCCGGTTTACCCCCAAGATGGGGAAAAAATTGACAGCCAATAATTCAAAAACCCCCTGGAACGGGGTAGGGTAAACGAACCTAACCCGCCCGAGAGGATGTTTGATTGGTAATCTTCTTTCCCAGGAGATAATCTCTAAAAACGCAAAAAAAATCCCTGATGAGAAGGGGCGATCGCCGGGGTATGCGTACTCAACCACGCATCATAATAGGCGGAGACATCTTCGGGGGGGGTGTCGATGTCCGGTTGAGATTTCGCCCCTCTTCTCAGGGACATTCTTAATGTATCGTCGATCGCCGCGAACTCGCTTCACCCATTTGGCTCACCCGATTGGGTGATATTCTCTCTAGAGAAAGTTGGGATCTGGAGATATCCTCATCAGACAGAACCGATCCTGGGTTAGGATCCTGGATGAAACACCATTTTCGGACGCAGGACCGATGGGGTTTCGCCGGGATTGATTTGGCCAATTCCCAAGAAGCGCCCATCTTCGCGGTAAACCTGCAAAGGCGGAGTCAGGATGCTGCGATCGCCGAGGCGTAATTGCTGACCCTGACACCAGCGACGCGCTTCTTCGCGATTCAGGGTGACGGCGTTTAAATGTGCTAGGGCGGTGGCGGGGGGAATGAGTTGAAACTCCCCTTGTTGCAGTTGCGTTTCCACATCGGCGAAGGTTAAGCTATCCTCCAGGTGGAACCCGCTACTGGCGGTACGGGTGAGACGGGCGAGGGTTGCGCCGGTTTGTACCCGCGCCCCGATATCCCGGGCGATCGCTCGGATGTAGGTGCCAGGCCCGCAAGCGATCGCCAGGTCGATTTCGGGAAAATCTCCGGCGCGCCACCCCAGCACTTCGATGTCACGCACCTCCACCTGGCGCGCGGGCACCTCTACCGCTTCACCGGCGCGCGCTAACTCATACAGGCGAGTTCCGTTCACTTGAATGGCACTATATGCTGGGGGCACTTGCTGAATTTTGCCGAGAAACTGGGGTAATGTTTCTTCCACTTGCTCCCGCTTCAGGGAGAATGCCGGTGCTGAAGTGACGATTTCTCCCTCTAAATCATCGGTGGTGGTCGTCACGCCGAAGCGCACTGTGGCGCAATAAGCTTTATCCGATCGCATGTATTGCAACAGGCGGGTTGCTTTGCCGATCGCGATCGGTAACACCCCGGTGGCGGCGGGGTCTAAGGTGCCCCCATGTCCCACGCGCTTGATTCGCAACAGGCGTCTGATCCGCCCTACGCAGTCGTGAGAGGTCATGCCCTTCGGTTTGTTCAGATTTAGGAATCCTTCCACAACAGTCTCATCCCGCTTCTAGATCGCTCGCACTGGGGTGCCCAAATCCGCCGATTCCGGGGGGTTTTACCCCCATGTCGGACAAGGGCAACGGAGAATCCCAGTGCCATCGGTGATATTGTAGCGCGAGATGGGGACAAAATAAAGCAGCGATCGCCTAGAAATTCGATCGCTGCGGTTCAGTTGGTTGGCGCAATCTGGAAAACGCCTAGGAATGCGCTTCCGAGAGCGGTTTGTTCGGCGTGAGAAGCAAATACAAACAAGGGGTAACTAACAGGGCGATCGCGGTAGAGGCGATTAGCCCAAAGGCGATCGCCGCACATAAGGGAAACCACACGGGGTCGCTCAACGCCATCGGGATTACCCCTGCAATCGTGGTCAAACTGGTAGTGAGAACCGGACGCAAGCGATCGCTCGCTCCCTTCGCCGCCGCTTCTCGCACGTTCATCCCGCGATCGCGGTGGTTGTTCATCGTCTCCACAATCACGATCGAATCATTCACCACAATCCCGGTCAGGGAAATAATCCCAATCACCGCCGGAAACGAAATCGGAATCCAGGCCAGGAAAAATCCGCCAAACGTGCCAATCAGCGCAAACGGAATCGCCAGAATAATAATAAACGGCTGAGTGAACGATCCAAACTGAATCACCAACACCGCAAACACCAGAAACAAGGACACCCCGGCCATTTGTTTCGCCGATCCGAAGGTTTCGCTTTGGGTTTCCGCTTCGCCGCCGAAGTGATAATTATACCCCACCGGCCAACTGCGTTTCATTTCTTCCAGCTTTGGCTCTAAATCCGCTAAAATCTCACCCACGGTGCGCCCGGAGGTTTTCCCTAACACGGTGACGGTACGTTGGGTATCCTTGTGCGTAATCGACAGGGGCGCTTCTCCCATTTCCCGTTCCAGAACCTGACCCGCCGCTAGGGTTTCGCCACCGGCAAAGATGCGAATCTGCTGCAGTTCGTCCCGGCGGGTGGGACCGCCGATGTCACCACCTCGGGAAGGCCATGCGGTACTTAAGTGAATTTCCAAATCTTCCTCACCTCCGCCCAGGGGAAAATTACCGATATCCGTATCGGTCATGGCATATCGTCCCTGCATGGCTAGGTCGTCGGGATTCACGCCGTAGAAATCCATCGCTTCGCGACGGGGACGGAACTTGATATCCGGTCGCAATGCCCCCAGGTCATCTCGCACGTCGGAGGTGCCCGGGATTTCTCTCAAAGCGAGTTGCACTTCGGTGGAAATGCGGCGCAATTGGTCCATATCTCGACCGCTAATTTCCACCGCGATCGGGTCGCCGCCTTCCCCGGTACTTTCCGCATTCACCACCAAAGACGCACCGGGATACTGCTGCAGGGCTTTATCTAATTCTACCCGCAATTCGTCTTCATATTCAAAGGAATATTTCTCCCGTTCTGATTTGGGCGAAAATATAGCAGAAAACCCGACCAAGTAGTTCCCCTGGTTCGGTTTCATGCCGCTTTCTTCCACCAAATTGCTCCGCTGTCCGACAAATTTAATAACGCTTTCTAAATACTCTTTTTCTCGCAGTATTTCTCCAATATCATCGGCAACGGTTTGGGAGGTTTCTAACGTGGTGGTAGGGGGTAATTCGATATTGATGCTCAGTTTATCGCGGTCGGAATCGGGGAATAAAGTGCCGGGAACGCTTCCGACTAAAATTAAGGCGCAAACAAACAGACTCACTGCTCCAAATACCCACAGGCGGGCAGTGGTTTTGTTGCGAACGGTGGTTTTTAAGGTCCAGCGATGATAGCGGTGGGAAACCGTTTCGGTGAGTTGGTCGATAAAGGTTTTTTTGCCTTTGCCAGTTTGATTGGCGAGTAAGTAGCGCGAGAGGGGAATATCAATCAAAAGGGCGATCGCATAACTTAAAATCAAGCAAGTAATCGCGCTAATCGGAATTAACCGGATAAATTGCCCCATCGTCCCGCTAATCGCCATTAACGGAGCCATTGCTAAAATGGTGGTTAACTGCCCGGATAAGGCTGGAATGGCATAGGTTTTGACGGTTTTTAGGGCTGCTTGATTGAAGCTCAATTCTTCGATAAAAATGCCTTCGTGCATGCCTTCCATCATCAGGATGAAGACATCGACAAGCAAACCGAGGGCTAAAATCATGCCGATAGTAACCATCGTGTTGAGGGTTGTACCGGCTATCCATAAAATGGCCACCGCGCCCATAAAAGTTAGGGGAATCGATAAGCCGGCAATCAGTGCCTCGCGCCAACTTAAGGCGAAGAATAAAATGATAAAAACACAGAGAATTCCTTGCCAACAATTCTGAATTAAGTCGCTGAGGTCATCGCGAATTTTTTCGGCATCGGTACTAATTACTCGATATTCCATGCCGTGTGGCCAGATATTCGGGTTTTCTTTGGCGGTGGCGATCGCCTCTAAAGAATCTTCCACCACTTTAATCGTATCCGACCCGGGCACTTTGACCACATCCACGTTAATGGCGCGTTTGAATTCGCTGCCATTCCAACTCAAAAAGGCGCGATTTTCTTCTCGTTCTAAATCCCGCCGCACTTCGGCCACTTCTTTCAGGCGCACCACGCGCCCCTCGTTCCCGCCGAGACGCGCTACGGGCAAGTTTTGCAAATCCTCTACGGTGCGATAGCGCCCGTATAATCGCACTTGAGCGCCGATTTGGTCGCTTTCCACTTGCTCCCAGGGCATATCGATGTTACCCTGTTGGATGGCTTGGGCGACTTGCGTGGAAGAAATCCCCAAGTTAATCAAGCGCGAGGGCAGCAGTTGCACGTGAATTACTTCGTCCCGCTGACCGCCCAAGTCTACTTTTCGCACGTTGGGCACTTTTTCTAAGATATCTTGCAGGTCGTCGGCGGCGCGACTCAACACGGCCATATCCAAGTCCCCGAATAAGCTCACGGTGAGTACCGGGGCGTCTTGCACGGAGATTTGCTCGACTTTCGGCTGTTCCGCTTCCTCGGGTAATTCGGGTTTGGCTTCGTCTACTTCGGCCCGGACAAGGGCAATGGACTCGCTGACCGGCGCTTCGGCCCGGAATTCGACAACGATGCGCGATCGCCCGTTATACGACGCACTGCTAATCTCTTTTAACCCCTTGAGAGATTTGAGTTCGGTTTCGATTTTGTCGGTAATCTGGTTTTCGATGGTCTCCGGGTCAGCACCGGGCCAGACTGTTTCTATACTGGCGATCGCCACTTTAATCTCGGGTTCGCCTTCTTTCACCATCGAGGCGGTCCCAATCAACCCGCCGATCGCAAATAAAATGCATAACAAAATCCCAAATACGGTTTTCAGGAAAAAGAATTTTGTCACGGGGGAAGCTTGGCGCACGTCCGGAATGTGAGACGGCGGATGATGGTTTTCGGGTGGAACTCGCAGTTCGCTCATGGTCAGTTTACCGATAAGGGTTTAACGATGTTGCCATTGGGTGAAAATTGCCACAGTTTATCGCAGTTTTCATGTCGGTTCCTCTATTGTACCCGCTCGATTAACTGCACCGGTGCGCCATCCACCAGGCGGTTTTTCCCTTCGGTGACCACCAGTTCCCCCGGTTTCACCCCGGCGACAATTTCGCGCTGGGAAATGCCTTCGATCCCGGGGGTGATTTCTCGCTTTTCCACCTTGCCGGTGGCTTCGTTGACCACAAATACATAGGGATTGCGATCGCGAAACACAAAGGCATTCAACGGCGCAACAGTTGCATTCTCATTTTCAGCCACTGCAATCCACGCCGAAACTCTCCCCCCATGTCGCAGGTTTTCCGTCCCGTCGGTAATCCGGATTTTCACTTCCACGGAACGACCCCCAGGAGTGACCGAGGGGCTGACGGAAAATACCCGCCCTCGTGCTTTGGCCCGTTGAATCAAACTGTCGCTGGTTGTATCGCCGCCGGCGGCGGCGCTGGCGTCTCCCTCGAGCACCACAAACGCCCGTTGTCCGGGTTGCACTCGTTCTCCCTCGAAGGCGGGCAGTTCTACGGTGACTTCAAATTCGCTCGGGTCGATGACAATCATCGGCACTTGTTCTACTATCGTCTGATAGTCGGCACTGGGTTGTACCCGTTGCGGCATCCAGTAGTCGCCTTCGGTGATATTCAGGTAGGCGATAATCCCGTCGAAGGGCGCATACAAGGCGCTGTCTTCTAGGTTGACGGAAGCTCTCGTTATGCCACTGCGGGCCGATTCGATGCCGGCTTGGGCGGCTTCTACTTGGGCTTCGGCGGCGCGCAGGTTGCCTTCTACCGCTCTCACTTGGCTTTCGGCAGCGCTCAGTTGGCTGTTGGCGGCTTTGACTTGACTTTTGGCTACTTCTATATCTTGGGTGGCGGCGGCGAGTTGGCTTTGTGCGGCTTGCACGTCTTTTTGGGTGGCGATCGCCTGCCGTTTGGCCGCATCTACTTCTTTTTCCGCCGCCAGGAGTTGGCTGTCGGCGGCTCTTACCTCGGATTCGGCGGCGCTCACTTGGCTTCTGGCGGTGGCAACTGCGGCTTCGGCATTCTGTAATTTGTTGGTGTACAGGTCTAAGTCGCTTTGCGAAATTGCCCCTTCTTGATATAATGTGACGCGACGCTGTTGTTCTTTGCGCGCCAGTTCTAGGTCGGCGATCGCTTTTTCTAGGTTGGCTTTGGCTTGGGCAACCTGGGAAATCGCTTGTTCCCGTTTGGCTCGCGCTTGGGCAACGTTGGCTTGCGCTTGTTCTATTTTGACTTCCGCTTGTTCGACGCCCACTTGCGCTTGCTCGACTTTGGCTTCGATTTGGGCGCGGTTGGCTCTCGCTTGCTCCACTTTGGCTTTGGCTTGTTCGATGCTGGCGTAATTTTGCTCGACGCTGGCTTGCGCTTGGGCACGGTTGGCTCTCACTTGGGAGAGATTGGCGATCGCCACGCTTTTTTGTTTCTCGGCTTCGGCGGTGGTGGCTCTCGCTTGGGTTAAATCCGCGTTGAGCCGGCGATCGTCTACTTTGGCTAACAGTTCCCCTTCGCTGACGCGATCGCCTTCTCGCAAATCCCGTCCGTTCACTTCTTTAATATAGGTGATGGTTCCGCCTTCCTCAAAGGTGAGGTGCTTGCTGCGAACCGCTGTGGCACTCCCATCGGCAAATACCCATTCCTGAATCGGCGAGACTTCCACCGGTACCGCAGCCACGGGCAAGCCCACCGGTTGCGCGGTTTGCTGCGCTTCTTGCACCGGAGCCTGGGCGTTTCGCACTCGCATGACTCCTACACCACCAAATGCCGCGATCGCCCCTAGCAAGGGAAGTACCAATAGGGTTTTTTTCACCCAGGATCCACCGGATTTGCCCCGCTTTTTCGGTTTCTCGGCGGGAATCTCTTCTTCTCGGGGGACCGTTTCTCCCGGGGCGGAAGTCTCTACCGCCTCTGGCTCCCATTCTTGCACCACTACTCTAGCCTCGCCTTCTGGATGGCGATCGCGCGTGCCTTTCCCTGCGCCATTACCATTCAACGATATCGATGATTCTTGGGGTGAAAAGCTCTGGATGGTGTTAGTCATGGTTGGTTTCCTAAAACACTGGCGTGGGTTGCATTGAGTTGAGCCGATTCGCTTGGGTTTATCTCGGCTTTTTGCCAAGATTACCTGAAAATATTCCTTTTAATATCACCGCTAGGTTGACCTGGCGATAGCACATCATTCTCTTTACAAACTCTGCTCTAGCTGTTTCTAGCTAACCCTTTATTTTTTAATTTTACAATTCTCCTCTTTCCCTGCCTTCACCCAACTGGGTGAAAGGTGTAAAAACATGCAAAATTTATGCTAAAAATTGCCAGAATCCCCTCGGCCTATTCCTCTCGAGTTTTGGTAATGGCTTGACAGCTTATCTCGTAAAAGCCTCTAACAATAAGGCGTTTGCGTGAGTTCCCCTTTCTCCAGCTCAAGCCATTACCGAGAAAATTTTGCAACAAAATATCCCGGGCATAGCTGCCACAGGTTTAGAATCATCGTTCTAACTTTTTTATAAACTTTTCCAGGATTTACCCCGTTATAAATGCAGTTTTATCGCCCCAGTTTATCCAGTCGGAAGTCAGGCAAGCGTCGAATAATTTTACTGACTATATCTGACATTTATTGCCGGAGAAAATTTTATTTTAACCCCCGATTCGTCCCCGGCTAGCTTCCCTCGCAGTTGCCCCAGGGGCAAGCGGAGAAATCGCGTCGATCCTGGGGTTTATGTACACTCAGAGTCAACCGGAGAAGGTGCTCCCTGTTTCTGGCGCGGTGTCGGGACCGTTGCCTCCCAGAAGCGGCAAGAAACCCCGGGACGCCGTACAATATGAGTAGAGGCTCATGTTTATAAGATACGAGTAAACACTCGCGTTTGTCAAGTCACAGAGAAAAAAAATGCACGAAGATGCTCTAAACCCAGAGGTGATGAGGCGTAAGCCGCAACAAGCTCGCGCGATTAAACGGGTGAATAAAATATTGGCGGCGGCGGAGGGGTTATTTGCACAGGTGGGGTATGAAGCCGCCAGCACCAATGCGATCGCCGCCCGCGCCCAAACTTCCATCGGATCCCTCTATCGCTTTTTCCCGGATAAGGAAGCCCTGCTCAAAGCCCTAGCTGAGCGCTACATCGAGCAAATGCACGAGACCTTTTCCCAGGTGCATCACAGCCCAGAAGTGCTTGATTTGCCCTTATCAGACTATATCGACCGGATAATGAGAGAATTTGAAGCCTTTATTCGCGCTAATCCGGGATATCGTGCCGTTTTTGTCGAATCCTTAGCCGCCTCCGCTTCCGTGCAAGCGATGGATGCGGATCTGTGTTCGCAAGTGGCGGAGGAACTCGCAGAGTTCTATCGGCGAAAAGCGCCGCATCTGTCTCGGGACCAAACTGAATTAATGGCATTAGTGGTGGTGGAGGTGGCGCGCAATCTCCGCCGACTCTCCCTGACGCGAGACGCCCAATTTCAGCAACAAGTCGCCGGGGAATTAAAAAAACTGCTGCTGGCTTATTTGCAGCCTTATCTGGGAAAATAAGGGTCGATTCCGCGATCGCTCCTCTTGGTCCCCAAACCGTCACCAATTTACAATTGACAATTGGCTCACCGGAAAACTTCCGAGATTTTTTCCACAAAAGCGTCACAATTGAAGCGATCGCCCTTAAAATTTGTCATAAATGGGCTGAACCGCCATGCGCCAGGAGCACTGGCTGAGTCTGAGGCTCCATCCCTCAGATTCAAGGCGAGATTTCGCGTTGCTACCTTTCGCAACGCCATCCGCACTCCCACGCGCGCGGGTAGCCCCTCGATGTACCCACAGGAGTAAATGCAATGGATTCTCTCGCGTTTATCCATCTCGCTGAAGCTTATAACCACAAGTTGGAACTGCCACAAATGCGGGTCAAAGCCCCAAAAAGAGGGTGGCGATCGCTCATGGCCCTCATCCCCCTGGGCCTCACCGCCTCTTTCCTCGGCATGTCCTCTCCCGCATTAGCCCTCTTGCGCCAAGGCGAAAGTGGCAAAGAGGTCAACCAAATTCAATATCGCTTGCAAGAACTGGGCTATTTTCAAACCGATATCTCCGGTTACTATGGCGACATCACCAAACAAGCGGTGAAGCACTTCCAAAAGGAAAACGGACTCACCCCCGATGGCATCGTCGGACCCCAAACTCTAGCCGCCCTCAATCAAAAGTATCCCCAAACCCCCAAACCCTCCACCCAACCCACGGTCAAACTGGGTAACGATGGGGGCACCGTGGTCAGAGTGCAGCGCCAATTAAGCTCCTTGGGATACTTGAACTATAAAAAAATCGATGGGACATTTGACGCCCAAACAAAAGCTGCACTCAAGCAATTCCAAGCAGATTACGGTCTGAAAGCAGATGGTGTGGTGGGCTTGAAAACTCATACCGCACTCCGCAATTATACAGGGTTGTAATCGGGCAACTTCACCCTGACCCTGTATTGTCCCCGCCTTATCAGGGGAGGCGGGGGTTTCCTCCTGCGATCGCCCCCGTTCCCAGGCGATCGAGTTTCCTTACCACAAAGTTGTCCATTTGTCAACCCCAATCGAGAATTTTTTTACCTCGCGGCAAACCCCCGTCAGTTCCCTCCGCCACCCCCAGCAATTTGAACATTGCCTACCCCCCAACCACCAATGACCAACCACCAATGACCAATAACCAATGACCAATAACCAATAACCCTACAACACCTTAAAAATCATCACCCCTAAATAAATCAAATAAATCCCATTCAACGCCAAAACTTCCCACAAATTAAACCCGCTTTCGCGAGTTTCCCAGCGAATAAAAGCGGCATAAGCCCCCGCCAAAAGTGCCACAAAAGTTAAATTCACCGCAAACAACTCAAAATCTTGAATCGTAAGCGTCACCAATGCCAAAGGGAAAAACGCCAAGGTCATCGTTACCGTATTGTCAGCAATCACATTCGTAGTAGCGGCGGTAACTTGACCGCTGCGCGCCACACTCCAGGTAGCAAAAACTTCCGGCGCGATGCTCATGGTAGAGGTAATAAATAAGCCGCCAAGCAGTTCGGAAATCTTTAAAATCGACACAATTTGTTCCGTGGCGGTCACGGTAAAATAAGCGCCAAAAATCAGGGCTAAAATGCCCATGATAGCGATGAGAATTTCCCGAGTCGTCCACTGCACCGATTGGGATTCGCTACGCTGACGAAAGATAGCTTGACCTAAATAAACGAAATAGACAACCAGCATAATCCAACCATCGATTGGTTGCAATCCTCGCCAGGGTTTAGGCACCGTCAGCAGAGTTGCCAAGGCGATAACGGCCAAGTAAGGTAAAGCTTGCACCGTCAGCGCCTCCGGTTTCACTCGCAGCACGTTACAGGGGCGATCGCCCCGTGGCAAATCCGCATTTTCCCCCGAAGTATTCTCGGCCAAATCCGGTGCAGACGGGGAAGAATTGCCCCGAGTTCGACAGGCAATATAGGCCACCGTCACCATTGCCGGAACCGAGATAATATTCGATCCGAGCAAATTGCCCAATCCGATATCCGAGAGTCCGCGCAGGGCGCTGGTGGTGTTAATGCCCACCTCCGGACTGGCGGTTGCCAAGGCCACAAATGCCGCACCTGCCGCTTCCGTTAGTCCCCACTGCGATCGCAGTTTTTGCAGGGGTTCGGCAATTTTATCCGACCCCCAATGTGCCGCAGAAACGGCCAAAATTAAAACTAAGATCCAAAAGGTTAATTGCATAGAAAATATCGATAGCAAGAGGGTTTGGCGGTGCGACAATTCACCCAAAGCGGTACGAGGAAAACCGGGTTAGGATGGCGATCGCAACTCCTCGAACCATACCAGAACCGGGCGCGATTCAACCCAATTTCTTCCAGAGACGTTGTAGAGATGCCATTGTATTGGACAATAACGGTTGTGGTTCCCAACCCTGTGATAACTCACTCAAACATCCATGACCTTCATTCTAACCAACGACGACGGAATCGATGCCCCAGGCATTCTGGCCCTGAAAAACGCCCTCAACGGTCATCGAAGCATTACCGTTGCGCCACAACAGGGATTATCCGGATGCGGGCATAAAGTGATTACCGATCGCCCCATCCATGTCGATCGCCGGTCCGACAGCGCCTATGCCATTGGGGGCACCCCAGCAGATTGTACGCGCATCGCCTTAGCGAATCTCTCTCCCGATGCCAGTTGGATCGTATCCGGGATTAATTATGGCGGCAATATGGGGGTGGATGTCTATATCTCCGGTACCGTGGCGGCGGTTCGCGAAGGGGCCATTCACGGCGTCCCCGGAATCGCGATTTCCCAATATCGCAAAGCAGGACGCTTGGTTGATTGGGATCGCACCACGAAAATTGCCCGCAAGGTGCTGACGCAACTGCTCGATCGCCCCCCGGAAAAAGGTAGCTTCTGGAACGTCAATTTGCCCTTTGTCGAAGCGAATGACCCGGAACCGGAAGTGGTGTTTTGCCAACCTTCTACCCAACCCTTGCCGGTGAAATATCGCATCGAAGGGGAGTATTATTATTATGAAGGAGTCTATGGAATGCGCGATCGCGCCCCGGGTACCGATGTGGAGGTTTGCTTTTCCGGCAACATCGCCGTGACCCAACTGCATCTGTAAGGAGGGGCGAGGGGAAACCCTTTTCCGGTACAATATCCCTTGACCACAACAAGGGGTAAACGAGATGCGAATTTTAATGATGGGCGGCACCCGATTTATCGGGGTTTATCTAACTAAAATTCTCGTGGAACAAGGGCACGAAGTTGTGCTGTTTAATCGCGGCAACAAACCCGCACCGGTGGCAGACCTACAGCAGATTCACGGCGATCGCAAAGATGCCCAGGTACTTACAGATAAGCTTTCTAATGAAAGTTTTGACGCCATTTTTGACAACAACGGTCGAGAATTGAGCGACACACAACCCCTGGCGGATTTATTTAAAGGCAAAGTCAAGCATTTTATATACATGAGTTCGGCAGGGGTTTATCTCAAATCCGATCGCTTGCCCCATCGCGAAGGTGACGAAATTGACCCGAAAAGTCGTCATAAAGGGAAAAACCACACGGAAAACTATCTCGCCGACGCCGGATTGCCATTTACGGCAATTCGTCCTACCTATATTTACGGACCGCAAAATTACAATCCCCTAGAAGCGTGGTTTTTTGACCGCATCACGCGCGATCGCCCCATTCCCATTCCCGGAAACGGACTGCACATTACGCAATTGGGTCATTGTTACGATTTAGCCAATGCAATGGCGGCGGTTCTCGGGAATGAAAAGGCCATCGCAGAGATTTATAATGTATCCGGCGATCGCTATGTCACCTTCGACGGATTAGCGCGCGCCTGCGCCGCAGCGGCGGGCAAATCCCCCGATGCAGTGAAATTGGTGCATTATGACCCCAAACAATTCGATTTCGGCAAGCGCAAGGCATTTCCCCTCCGGGTGCAGCATTTCTTCGCCGACGTGCAAAAAGCCAAAAGCGAGCTGAATTGGATGCCGCAATTTGACTTGATTTCCGGGTTGAAAGATTCTTTTCAAAACGATTATCTCGCCACCGGTGCGGATAAAGCTGAGGTAGATTTTTCCCTCGATGATGAAATCTTAAAGGCAATGGGTTAAACCGAAGCGCGCGGAATGCACCACGGGCAGATTGAGTGCGTTTCCTTAACTCAGACGCCCATTTTATCGGCGATTCTTCGGATATCTACAACAGTCAGGACACGGCATTGCCGTGTCCCTAAGTTACTCGGTATTATTGATGTTTGAACGCCTATATTATATCCGGCAAAAGAAGATTGTTAATAAAAAATAGCCCGTGTAGGAGTCGCTTTGTGCGGACAAAAGCCCTACCCTGACCTAGGGGCTTTTTCTTGCTAAAAAAACAGAGGTGCGTTGAAGACACCTCCATTGATTCAGGTTCTTATTATTATTGCCTAACTGTCTTAAGGCAAGTTTATGGCACTATTGTTGAATTAATGCTTCAACTTCTTGCTGGAGTTCTGGGCTGTTTTTGATAGCCGCGAGAATTTCCTGAAACCGATTGGCATCTAAACCGCTTTCCGCCACAGCTTCTTGTTGTCTGACCTGGGTTTCTTGGCGAATTGCTTGCGCTTGCGCCACGACTTGCTGAAAACTCTCCATTTCCGATTGAGAAATTTCGGATCCCGGTTGAGCTTGCGGATTGGTTTGCGCTTCGTAAATTTCCACAAAGCGCTCGCGAGTAAAACCTTCGCTTTGAATGACTTGTACGATTTGCGCTTGAAATTGCTGTTCGAGTGTGACTAGCTTTTTATAAACGCTGGCGAATTGTTGCAACTCCGATGAGCTGACATTATTGGCTTGAGCGAGAATTTGCTGAGAATTCTGGGGCACACTCTGTTGCGTCCCAGCGTGAGCAGCAGGTAAATTACCTACAAGCAACAGTGCCAGGATGGAACTGGCGGTGATAAGTTGCTTGAGCATTTAAAATTCCTCCATAATGACATAATGCTTTGCCGGAAAATCAACGGCTAAGCAAAGCGAGAACCCGTTGGTGGGTTAAGTGGATTGGTGCGATTCTCGTGCGAGGGCGCGCAACGAGAAACACGGGCCGAGAACGCGGTTTTCCCTGCACGGCGATCGCCTCTGCTGCTGTAGTGCAAGCCTTTCTCAATTGCCTCCCAGGCATTAAGTGCTTTATTTGGTGGTCGGTTGGCGTGGGGCATCACCCGAGCGAACCAATCCTGTGCAAAGCAAACCGGATGCCCAAATTACAAAAGATCTACGATCGCGCGCGCTTTTTGAACTCGGTAATCTACTCCAGCCTAATCTTTTTGTTTGGGAAATGTCAAGCCGAAAGCAAGATAACCAGGCGATCGCGCAATTTGGGAAAATCCTTCGACGCGCGCTCCGGAAAAGGGGAAATCCTCCCTTGCGCAATATCCAGGGTAACGAAGGCAGCGATCGCGCCACTCCCTCTGAAGATAGATTCTCCCCATCGTTATGCAAACAGGAACAGGGGTTATGTTTGCATAAACCATTCCCCTTAGGAGATGCAAACTGTTGTCGGGAGATATTGACCCTAGATCCCGGTTGATTTCCCAGGAAATTAGGCATTTTCTCCAGCAGGTTGCTGAGGCCAAATATAGATCCCACCGGAAATCAAAGTCAAGGCCACCGCCACCCAAAAGGCGATCGCGGCGATAAAAGGCCAGGGGTCGGAAAGAGGAGCGATCGATAGGGCGATCGCGATAATCTGACTCACCGTTTTGAGCTTTCCCCAAATATTAGCACCGGAAATGCTACTGGTGCCGGTGAGTGCTGGGTTGACGCGCCACCCGGCGATCGCCAATTCCCGAAATAAAATTAAAAATACCCCCCAAGCGGGTAACTGTCCCAATTCCACCAGACACAGGAAGGGGGCAAATACCAGCAACTTATCCACCAACGGATCGAGAAACTTGCCTAACTCGGTCACTTGATCGAGCTTGCGGGCTAAATATCCATCCAACCAGTCGGTAAGCGCCGCCACCAGAAAAACCCCCAACGCACTCCATCGCAGGGTCGGGGTGGGATCTTGCAGGGCGTAAAGCAAAAAAGGAACTCCCAGCAAACGGGAAAACGTAATCCAAGTCGAGAGCGTCATAGGTTCTCAGCTAACTTCTCTCCCCAAACGGGATGTGGCAAAAATCCACCGACCGCGTGGGCTGGCAGTGGGATTATCCCAACCCTACCACATCCGCACGGATTTGACTCGGGATTGGCGACGGGGTAAATACGAACAAAACCGAGGGGTGGATTGCAGATGTTTCCCCTC
Source organism: Phormidium sp. CCY1219 (assembly GCF_055795085.1). NCBI lineage: Bacteria > Bacillati > Cyanobacteriota > Cyanophyceae > Oscillatoriales > Oscillatoriaceae > Phormidium > Phormidium sp. CCY1219. Next base: position 28,481 of record NZ_JAYFEQ010000230.1, read on the forward strand.
GGTTCTCGAATCGATTCGGTTTAGAATTTCCCAAGCCGATCGCCTCAGTAGGCTCCTTTCTGATTGGCGATCGCGGCAAAGGTCTTGACAATTAGCAACAAATCGTAGGCGATCGACCATTTGTGTTGGTAGTCGAGATCCAGTTTGACCACCTGTTCGAAATCTTTGATGCTCGATCGACCACTGGTTTGCCACTCCCCGGTCAATCCCGGTTTCACGTTTAAGCGGGCCAAGTGACGGGGTTGATATTCTGCCACTTCTCCCGGGGTGGGGGGACGAGTTCCCACCAAACTCATTTCTCCTTTTAAAACGTTCCAGAATTGCGGGAATTCATCGAGACTGGTGCGGCGCAGAAAACGCCCCACCCGCGTGATGCGAGGGTCGTTCTCGTTTTTAAACAGATGGCCTTGCACTTCGTTGTTCACCAAATGCTGCAATTTATCCGCATTCACCACCATCGACCGGAATTTCCACATCCGAAAGTGACGTCCTTTGTAACCGCAACGGATTTGACTATATAATAGCGGCCCGGGATCGTCGATGAGCATGGCGATCGCCAGGGGAATGCCAACGATCCCCGCGATGGTCAACCCCACGAGTGCGCCTACAATGTCCATCGCGCGTTTGGCTTTACTGTTCACGGAAGGATGGACTTCCTCCCGCCAGGACTGTTGAGATTTCCTGGATTCGATAACGGATTGAGCAATAGAAATGGGAGCAGAGAGTCTAGAAATACTAATCACGGCTGGTACTCGACTTTGATATGGCAACACTTCCTGTCTTGGCCTCACTATACATAACTAACCCTGAAGTGAACACGCCTCCCGCCGTGAATTTGCCAAATCTTTGAATTCAGCCCCCGTTTTGTAAAGTTTTGATGTTGATTTGTCTGTGCCACTCCGGGATCCTTCGGAAGTCAGGGTAACAGTAGCGCGATCCCCATTTCCCCTGTGCGCCGCTCCCGGTTTGGCTTGGAGCGCGATCGCCACCTCAATGGCTTTGACGGGTGGGTTTTCTCCTATATAGGACTGATTTCTACCCCCCAGAATTACTTTTAGTCTATCCTCTTTCTCCATTGCCAGGTTCGCGGATGTTGTTTGCTTTCTTCCTATTTTATCTGCTACAATCAAAAGTTTTCAATTCTGCTGCACGAACTTGTGGGGTCAATTGATTAAGTTAAATTATCCCACCTCCGGAAATTAATCAATCATAGAGGGGTTTTCACCCCTCGGTCAGCCGTTGGCGGGTGCGAGGAAAAGGGCGGCGATCGCCGGAAAGTTTTTTGGGCGGGGAAGCCCTCTCGAAACCAAACTCATCGCTTACCACAGTGAGGCTGGCTTCCTCCGGATCCGTTCTCTCCGTCCACTTGTATCTTTTACTACAGTTAAGCCGGAATTAACCCAAAGATAACTGATAGACGGCATGAATTTTAACCGTTTCTTTATCAAATATCGGAACAATGCTGGGGTATAATCCAAATTATAGCGAAATAAATGCAACTATCAAAATTCATGAAAATGCTACCTAGAAGGAATCTTGAGGTTTTCAAAAGATGTAATTTAAAATGATAAACTCCGCCGGGGCTTTCTTGAGGGCATAACCAATCGTTAAACTAGCAAGTTGCAAGTCAAGAAAAAAACAAGCTAAGATGCATAGCTTAATAGGCAGCAAAGACGCTCGGGAGAGCGAAAAGTCGGTTAAGAAAGTGCAAGGAGTTTAAAAGGACAGTGGAACAGTGGTAAACCGAGGCGCGATCGCTTCGGATCCCAACAGAGGTGGACTATGCGGCGCAAAGACCCCCGTTTCATTGGGGAAGGACAAACTTTCGGTGTCGATCCAATCTCGAATCGACAAGGGTTCGAGGGGTTGGACTGGGGAATGGCTCTATGTAGTTGCGATGGGCAGATTACCTATCAAGTCAACTCAACCTTCGCCAAGCTTCACGGAATCGCGATCGCTCGAGCGCGCGCCCTCCCGATGCTCGCCTGGGTTTGTGCCGAGTATCGGGCGCAGTGGTTACACCAGTTGCAACAGGGGTGCGAAGTGGGGGAGGCTCATTTTGAATCCCGCCACCGTCGCGCGGACGATACGACTTTTCCCGTATGGGTGCAAGTGTTTCCCGTTGCGGATCCGGGGGGGAATCTCGCCTATGTCCTGATTGTGGTGCGAGAGATCCCTGAATGCCAGCCCACCCGTGGGGCGCTACCGGAAAGTAATGGGGCGGTACCCGTGCGGTGGGAGAGGCACCCGCAACCCATACATGGCAACTCCGGGGAAGCAACCCCGGAAAGCGAGGCACCAGTAGATCCACTGAGGGACGATCGCCCTGCCCATATTATCGCCTGCTGCGATCGCCAACTGCGTTACATTTATGTGAGTCCAGCCCTAGAAGCGGTACTCGGGATCGCCACCAAGCAGGCGATCGGGAAAACCCCCACCGAGTTGGAAATGCCTGCCGAATTCGTTCGCCAATGGGAAACAGCGGTGCGGCAGGTATTTGCCACCGGGCAACCGCAGTGGAGAGAAGTGTTGGTGCCCCTAGGAACACAAGTGAGGCGATACGAAGCGCATTTCCTGCCAGAATGGAGCAGCGATCGCACCGTGGAATACGTGCTGAGCGTCATGGGAGAGGTCGGCGATCGCCGGGGCGTGGCAGAGATCGCAGAACGTTCCCCGCACAGTGCCCCCACCCAGCAAACTGAAGCGGTTGTCAAAGAAAGCGAACAATACTTTCGTCAGTTGGCAGATACCGCACCGGTGATGATGTGGATGGCAGATACCCAGGGACGGTATTGTTTTTTTAACCAATCCTGGTTAAATTTTACCGGACGGCAGTTAGACCCGGAACTAGGTGAGGATTTGCACGGGCATATTCATCCAGAAGACAGAGAACGGTTTGCCCAGACTTTCACCTTGGCATTTCAGGTGCGATCGCAATTTCAGCTAGAATACCGCCTCCGACGTGCCGATGGGGAATATCGCTGGATTTTAGAAACCGGCGTTCCCCGCTTTAGCCACAACGGCGAATTTGCCGGATATATCGGATCGGGCATGGATATCGGCGACCTCAAACAAGCCCTGGATGCCTTACGAGAAACCCAACAGCGGTTCCAATATCTGATTGCTTCCAATCCCGCCACCATTTACACCTGCGAACCCACCGGCTGTTATTCCTGTACCTTTATTAGCGATAACGTGCGCGAAACCCTCGGCTATACACCGCAAGCGTTTTTAACCGATCCGCAATTTTGGCTCGATCGCCTGCATCCAGAAGACGCCGATCGCGCATTAGCCAACATGTCCCAGTTGTTGAACACCGGGCGATCGACCCAAGAATACCGCTTTCGCCACGCCAACGGTAGCTATGTCTGGGTGCGCGATGACTTAAAATTAGTCACCGATGAGGCGGGCAATCCCTTGGAATGTATCGGATCTTTATTGGATATTAGCGATCGCAAGCGCGGGGAAGCAGAAGTCTTCAAAGCCCTAGAAAAAGAACGAGAACTGGTCGAACTGCGAAGTCGCTTGGTGTCCATGACCTCTCACGAGTTTCGCACTCCCTTGACTACCATTCTTTCTTCCGCGCAACTAATCCAACGCTACGAATGGAATCGCGACGAACAACTCGAAATTGTCGGGCAAATTATATCCGCCGTCAAACACATGAACGAATTATTAGAAGATGTGTTGAGTTTCGGAAAAGTGGAAACCGGTCAACTGCAATTTAAACCCACCCTTCTAAATTTAAGGGAGTTTTGTCGCCGTTTCGTCTCCGAGATCCAATCCGCTACGGGGCGCGGAAAAACTATCCAATTGACAATCGATAGCGCCGCCACAGGGCGTTTGGTTTCCGCCCGCATGGATGAAAAACTGCTCCGACAAATTATCGGCAATTTGCTCTCCAATGCGATGAAATATTCTCCCGAAGGCGAGGAGGTGGAAGTGAGCTTGACAGAGCAAGATGGCTGCGCTATCTTTCAGATTAAAGACCGAGGGATTGGGATTCCCAGTGAAGACCAGCCCCACGTATTTGAATCGTTCCACCGGGGTAGAAATGTAGGAACCATTTCCGGAACGGGTTTAGGATTGGCAATTGTTAAGAAATCCTTAGAATTACACCAAGGTACCCTCAGCTTGACCAGTACAATGGGAGTGGGTACGACGTTTATCGTGAAGATTCCACTCAACAAGGAAGGCCATAGGGACAAATATGACTAAAATCTTAATAATAGAAGACGAAAAGGTTGTGGGTCTCAATATTAGGCGGATCCTACAAGCGGAAGGATTTGAGGCGATCGTGGCAGAAAATGGGGTTGTCGGCGTGAACTTAGCGGTAGAACAACCGCCAAATCTAATTATTTGCGATATCCTGATGCCCGATGTGGATGGATATGAAGTATTGCGACGGTTGCAAGCGAATTCCGCTACAGTGGGGATTCCATTTATCTTCCTGACGGCTAAAGTAGAAAGAGCGGATATGCGCCAAGGATTTGAATTGGGGGCGGATGATTATATTACCAAACCTTTTGATGCGGAGGAGTTGTTGCGGGCGATCGCGGCGCGCCTGAACAAGCACAACCGCATAACCGAACAGATGAGCGTGCTATCTGAAGAACTCCACAAAATTCAAACCGTGATGGCCGCCAAAGAGCGTTTGGTCCAAAATATCGACCAAGAATTTCGCCGGCCTTTATCCAATATTAACATGGCCCTGAAGATGTTAGAACGGGAAACCGCGAAGGAAAAGCGAAGCCAACGCTATTTACAAATCTTACAAGAAGAATTCAGTCGCGAGTTGTCCTTGCTCAATCAAATGGCGCAATTGCAGCAATTGCTCACACCAGAAAATGTCGCCTTACTCTCTCATTTCAATCTGCTGCAGGACAATCCGCAATCGAAGTCCTAGTCATTAAAAGCTGTCAATAACTCACAGTAATTCGGCATGAAATGTAAATCAAACCCACGGGTTTGAAGCCCACCAACATCAAGCGATCGCCAACGAATGGACAAATCCGGTTTTCCTTATTACTCCGGGCAATTACTAAATTGCCCGGGGTTCTTTACCCGAGTCAATTCACCGGATTGAATCCGCCGATAAAATAGGAACATTCCCAGGGGATCGATAGCCTCTTGATAGATCCGGCACTTTCAGCGCACCGTAACCGTAGTCGCCGGTAAAGAAAACTCAGGAGAGTGCGACAACTGAGAAACGCCGAACAGAAACGGCAAAGGTTCTTCTAAACTTTGATGAGTGCGAAGCGTCAAGCGAGTGAAAAAATGATGCAAGCGGTGAGATTGTAGCGGGTTGAGACGATAGCGATGTGCCTGTTGCTTATCAAATAAAGGCACTTGGGAATCCAGGGGATAAGCCGTCATATCTGGCAAGGGTAAAGAAGAAAAGGTAGCCGTCAACCCCGGAGGCAAATTACCATCGAGTAACCCTTTAATCCGATGGTGCTGCGATCGCGTATGAATCCCGCGACGTTCGAGTAACTGAAGAATTTCCGCAAAAGAGCGCCAACTCCCCCCCAGAATTTGCAACAATTCTGCCAGCAAAAAATAATCCCCATATTGCTGCTGATGCAGATCGATAACCTGCGGATTCAGGGGTAAACTTGCCAACCCATACGCCACCCGACTCACTCCAGCTTTAGGGTCCCCCGCAACCGGATCCGATATCGTCCGGGCATTGGGCAGTTTGTAGCGCAACCAGCGCCGGGTCGCCTTATCTCGCATCGTTCCCCCGGTACAAATCACCTGCTGAATCCCCACCACCGAGATTCCCGTTTCGCAGAGCAACTGATTCAATTGCTCGTTCAAATAGCCAATAAACGGCTCAAACACCCATCGGTCCAAATCCCCACGGGCGATCGCCCATCGAGCGCCCCCCAATTCCAAACTCACCTCATCCTGCTGTTGCAAACTCAACTTTACCCACTCCGCCGCCTCCAGCAGCGCCCGGCCCTCCGGCGAATCTAACAACCGTTGCTGCAAGCGCGATCGCCTCTCCACATCCGGATTCCCCGCCCGGGGTAACGGTAAATCGCACCCCAACCCCCAAAATCCCGCCTTCTCACCTCGGACTTGCCGAGTCCAAAACAACTGACAAATAATATCTTGATCCAGAGCAATCCCCGCATAGGGGAAACTGCATTGCTTGAAATCCGCATATCGCAACCCAGACAGCGACCCCGGCATCCTCACAAGCGCCACCTCGGTGGTCATCGCCCCCGCATCGATCGCCATTGCACAACCTCTCCCGTGCCTAGACCTCGCCTCACGGCCCGGATCGCGACCCGAGTGGGGATGCACCCGAGCTGACAACGCACTGGGAATCGTAGCGACTTCGCCAGGGATCCCCGGTTGCACCGACAACCAAGCCGCGATCGCATTATCCGCAAACACAATTTGCGACGGATCCGCCACCAACTTCGCCCCCACGATCGCTTCGCGCAGATTAAACCGATAACTGTCCGGCCAATTTTGCGGTTGCGAGACGATCGCCCCATGCAAATTGGCGATCGCCGCCCGAAACGTCTCCCGTTCCAGTCCCGCCGCACCCACTACAACCCCTCCAGACTCGGCCAACGTCAAACCTTCCCCCGCCACCGCAGAACGAGTCAGGGTAGCCAAAAGCGCCTGTAGACCTTGCAACACCGCACTCAGAGGTAAGGTTTGACCCTCAGACCACTGCACCAGCGATCGCCCCAACGGCGGGTGTTCTCCCCTTCCCGAACCCGCATCAGCTCCCCCCTCGCCACCGCCGCGATCGCCCACCCCTTTCGTGCCCGCAATCCCACCGCACAACAACGGTTTAAACCCGCGCAACCACACCCCCTGCGCCGACAGATAAACCGCCGACGACAGGGCAAAACTCCCCTCCTCATACCCTCCTGGTGCGCGATCGCTCCAGAAAATCGGATAAAGCTGACAAGTCACGCGATCGAACAACGCCGCCGACACCCGCGTGGTCCCGATATCGATTCCCAAATACCACACCCCTTGCCGGCAAGAACGCTCTAACCCCAACTCATCCTCCCCCGGGTTTGCCTTCCCGTCTCCTGGATCCCTCACCCGCTCGAATCCCAACACCGATCTCCCGGACAATTTTCCCATTAACTCTGGCATCTTCTTGCTATCTTTTGCGCTACCGATCGTTTTCCCCCGATTCCCCCTGGGAATCATACGGATCCGATCCGAACAAATCCTCCAGAGAATCCGTTCCCCCTGACATCGCGGCTTCCGGTTCGCTCAGGCTAGCAAAAAAATCATCCAGAGTCGAATTCCTCAGATCCTCATCCGCATTTTCCGCTTCCTCCAGCTTGCCTTCCTCACCGGCGAGTTCTTCCCCATCGAAGGTGGCAAAAAAATCATCCACCGTGGAAACACTCTCCGCTTCTGGCTCCTGCGCTTCCATTGGCTCTGGGCTGTTTTCCATCAATGACGCAAAAATATCATCCAACGAAGGAGGCGTCTGTGTATCCGCACCCTTCGGCGTTTGCGCTTCCACCGGCTCATCGGCGAAAGCCATATCCGCGCCATTCTCGGGCAAATCTAATTCCTCCACCGCTTTTGGCGTTTCCCCTTCCCCCAGCTCATCGGCGAAAGAGATATCCGAAAAATCCTCTGG
>NZ_JAYFEQ010000231.1:0-1598 GCF_055795085.1 Phormidium sp. CCY1219
CAGACCCGATGAGCATGGGAATTATTATGATATTGCTAAAGCGTTTATTTGGAGAGTGGTAGACCCCGATCCAAATACTCTGAAGGGTCGTAACTGGTTGTGAACCGAATATTCTGTAGTAGAAGTTCAATACCCTACCCAAACTCTGTTAGTGATGCTCTACTTTCTTTTGAAGATAAAAAGAATTGCGATCGAAACAGCTAAAAATATTTTTTACCCCCATTCAGTTCTTTTCAATCCCATGATTTTCTTGGGTTTACTTCTTGCTACCTTACTGGCACCTCTGCGGATTCTTCCTGGCAACAATCGGATTGATATTGTATTAATCCCCATTGCAGCAGTGGGGTTAATCTTAACTCATCGCTCCATCATTCCCGAAGTTTTAAAAAACAATCGCTACTTAGCGATCGCCTTGAGCTTATTTTTCGCTTGGATTTGGGTCGTCGTGGGATGGAGCGATCGCCCAGGTATTGCGATAAAATACAGCTTACTTTATTCGATATACATTCTCGTTTTCTGCTCCCTATTCCTCGTCAACCATTCAAATCGGCACAATCCCAAGCAGCGAAAAATCTATCATCTGCTAATCTTTTACTTTCTCATAGCATTGGCAGTATTTGGAATTATAGAATACTTTTTTCCAGACTTATTTATTTTTCACATTCTTGGCTCTCTAAAATATCTCAACCACTATCCTCGGGTGAGTTCTTTGGTGCAAAACCCGAATCAATTTGGCGTATTGATGTCCCTCGCTGTGGCGCTGACGCTGTGTTTGAGACAACAACATTTTATTAATCCCCTAGAATTTTGCCTGGGACTTATTTTACCTATCACTGCAGATTCATTATCTGCCAGTCGCAATGGATGGATTATTTTAGGGTTGGCAATTGTTTTGGGATGGTTTTATAAACTGATTAACCGAAAAGAGTTTCTTGTCTTAATATTATTTTGGTTAATTACCCTGTTAATCTTTCCGGTTTCTACCTATCGGCTGGGAATAACGGACAATCCGGTTTTTCCGGTGATGCAGTGGGTGGGAGAAAATCAGTCAGAAGTAGCAAATTCTATTCCTAATCCAACCAGTACGGCATTGTCGAGAACGTTTCTTTGGAAAGCCGCGATCGCAGAAACCCTTCAGCATCCTTTCACCGGAATTGGCTTGGGAGTTTATGCGGAAGAAGTTGGGCGAAGGGTGTTCGGACGGATTGGATTTAACGCACATAATATCTTTTTAAACATTTCCGCAGAAACCGGCATCACAGGATTGTTAATTTTTAATAATTTGCTGTTAGCATTTTTTGGAAAAGCCAATTTAAGAAAAGCCTTTGGTGGTATGTTTTTAATTTTAATTTTAACGTCACAGTTACCGGATTTTTTTATTGGAGATCCGACCTTTACGAGCATAACGCTGTATTTTATTGCCTTAGCTTGTAACACCTCATTGGAGTCAGAGAACTATGAGTAGAGACTAGAAACTCGGTTTCTTATCTTAATAGGTCACAATCGTAAATTGTATCGAAAAAAAATTGGGTTCTCAAGGTCGTAAAGCTTCTTGCATGAAAGCGATCGCCCTCCCAAATCACCCACAGCGCGATCGC
>NZ_JAYFEQ010000232.1:0-455 GCF_055795085.1 Phormidium sp. CCY1219
TTCGCCAAATGCACCGCCGCCGTCATATTCAGCAAGCCAGCGCCCGTTTCAGCATCATGACCCGTACTGCCCAAATCCGTCGCCGTGTTGCGGATAATCTCAACCACCTGGCGATAACTCAACTCAGGATTGGCCGCCCAAACCTGAGACACGGCCCCCGTCACCTTCGCCGTGGCTACAGAAGTTCCGGCCATACCACTGGTTCCTTCCCCAGCTAAGGACAATTGGGGATTCTCCGTCGTTCCGCCATAAGCCGTGATATCCAAACCCTGACCATAGCTGGAATAATTGGTGCGGTCTGCCCCTTTCCAAGCCGACGTTTCGGGGTCAAACTGTTCCGCCGCACCCACAGTCATAATGTTGTCAAACTCTTGCGAGGCTTGACCCAACGCCGACATCACACCACCGTCATTCCCAGCAGCGGCCACAATCATGACGTTATTCTGACGTGCATA
>NZ_JAYFEQ010000233.1:0-10759 GCF_055795085.1 Phormidium sp. CCY1219
TTTACTTTTCGGCGTTCTCTTCTAAGGCGAAAACGGCATCAGTATGGCTTCCAAACCCCAGTTTTTACAAGCAAGGTGAGGATTGCTCTTTTCCCCCGAGAACTTTGCACTGTCCAGTATATGGAAAGAACGATGGCATACCGCATCGATAGATTTTAAGTTAGCAATAATTAGATTATTGCGTTGATGCATATTATACCAAAACTATGGAAAAAATTGGCTCGATGGTCATCAATGGGTCAGATGACGAGCGAAAATTAAATATAGATGACGTGGGGGGAATTCAAAGCAGGTTTGAATCAGAGATGCAGGAGCGATCGCCATAGGAGAAAAGAGAATTAAGGTTGGCATAAAATGGTGGGGTAAAGCTGAAGGGGGTTTATACAAACGTTGGTTTTGACGTCATGGGACGATCGCGGCAGGGCACTCTTCTCGAGAGCGATCGCCACCCTATCGGAGCGCTATTGACTAATTCTATATCCTGGATTAGAAAAATCAATGCCAGGGCATTTGCTTTGTCGAGAGCCGATCCGCAATTATGACAAAAGTCAAGATTGCTTATCCCAGTGGAAGCATCGGTGTAGGGAGCGGGCCATCGAAGTTCGAGCTTTCTGAATCGTTGTTTGGCGCAAATGTCAATAGGTAAACCTACTATTTTTTGTCGATCCCTAGGGTGGTCTCGACCCAGCTTGATGGCAAATGCCGCATCTATTGGCGATTTCAGTCTCGATATAAAGCCGAAGCCATCGAGTTAAAAAACAGTCATGTTGCAAAAGTGAACGGTCCATTGTTAAAGTTATAAAACAATTGTTAAATCGAAAATAGCAAAGTCTCTTTGAGGTAATCGAAAAGCATGACTACGACCCTATCGGCAACGGCAAAAACCCCTGCATTTTGTGAGGGGATCCAATACTTTGGCGATCTATGGCCCGAGTTCGACGCCCACGGCTTTGAACCGGCGATCGCTGCGGGTGAAACCGCGATCGCCTCACCCACGGACAAAACCGCCGCATACCAGACCCTACTTGCTGCCGACGCCCTGCGCTACCTGACCCTGCAAGTCACCGCCAGCAAAGCATCGGGGCACCCTGGGGGATTTGCCAGCGTTGCTGAGGGAATTGCCGCCTTAGTCATGCTCGGCCACAAACACATCATCACTGAAGTCGGGCACCACGCTCCCGGATTTTACAGCAACATGTTCCTCGATCGCTCCCTAGAGGACATGGGCATTCACAACGTCCAACAACTGCGCGATCGCTTCCGCGAGCATAAAGGACTCCTCGGACACCTTTCCGGACAAATTCCCGGACTCCTAAACCCCGCCGGTCCTCTCGGACAAGGGCAGCACTTCGCAATGGCGGGGGCACTCCTCCATCGCGACATTCTCTTCCCCGTCACCATTGGCGACGGCGGCATCGGGGAACCTTACGTGATGAGCAGCATGGCGCACTTCCACACCGCCTATCCCGAAGTCACCAACTTCCTTCCGATTCTGGTTTGGAACGGCTACTCCCAGGAACACCACAGCATGGTATCCACCAAACCCAACGAAGAAATGATCGAATACTGGGAAGGTAACGGCTTTGAGGAAGTAATTTTAGTCAACGCCAAAGACTACGACGACGCCAACCAAAGCGGCGAATACGTGGATAGCACTGCATTTTCCTTCGCCAAACGGCTGGAATTCGCCCAAGCCATTTTGGAAGCCACGGACAAAGCCGCCAAATCGGCGATGAGCGGCTTCCTGACAGTTTTGATTATCAAACAGCTCAAAGGATCCGGGGTTCACGATCGCGGAGCCAAAGCCCATAACCTTTATGGATACCACACCCTGGACAACGAAGATATCGTCAAAGCGCTCAAACAGCGCGCCCTCGCGCCAGAAGCCTGGCAACTGGTTCGCAGCAACTTCGAGCGTTCTGCCGGTGGACCGGCAGTGCGGTTGGTGAAAACCGAATTCGAACTGCCCCTTCCAGAGTTAGGGGAACTGCCCTTACAGGAACACGCGATCGGGGGTGAAAAGAAAGTCGCCACCACGGCAATGGGAGAACTGATCGCCCATGTGGGCAAAAAAGACCCCAACTTCGTTCTCACCAACGCCGACGGTAACGCCGCCTCGGGTATCAACAACGTCAACCAAGCGCTGAAAATCATTCACCCCACAGCGGACGACCTTTACTATCAAGGGCCAACCGGGCAAGTTTACGAACCGTTAAGCGAAGACGCCTGCGCCGGGTTAGCCGCCGGGTTAGCGTTATTTGGCGCGCGCACTCTGTGGTGTTCCTACGAATCGTTTGCCATCAATGGCTTACCGATCTGGCAAACCGTGACCCAAGCAATGGCAGAACTGCGCCGCGCCACGCCTTCCACGGTGACGTTATTTACCGCCGGGGCATTAGAACAAGGGCGCAACGGTTGGACTCACCAACGTCCCGAAATCGAAAACTATTTTGCTGCCATGATGCGAAATGGCAACGTTTTTCCGCTGTTCCCCCCAGATGCAAACAGCATCCAAGCCTGTTACGAGTGGGCGTTGGAAACGAAGAATAAAGGTGTCACGATTACGGCGAGCAAATCTCCCCTGCCGATTCGCACCAGCTTCGCTCAAACCAGGCAAGCGTTGCAAGAGGGGGCCGTGGTTTTGCAAGAAACGCCGGGAGATAAAACTGTGGTGTTTGCGGTCATTGGAGATATGCCCCTGCTTCCGGTGTCTGAAGCGGCGGAGCGCCTGAGCGCAGAAGGAATCGGCTCGAAAATTCTATCGGTTGTGAGTCCGCGTCGCTTGTATCGCTCTCACGATACCGCTTGGGAAAACTGCGCCCAAGCTGAGGGGGGTTTCTTAGATGATGCTGGCTTCGAGAAGCTGTTTGGCGGCGATGCGTTAATTGGCGTCACTGGTGGCAGTTCGGCGATGTTGGAACCGATTATGTTACGCAGCACGGTGAAGCGGGATGTGTTTGCCTGGAAGCGCGGCGAAACGGCATCTAGTCCGACGCAGGTGATGGAAATTAACGGGTTGACGCCGGAAGCTTTGGCGAAACGGGCCTGCGAGTTGCTGGGTTGATCGGATTGCGGTGCTGACGCTTTGGCGTCAACACCGTTTCCATTGCCGTTTGCAAGGTAGTAGGGGGTGCGATCGCGCGCGGACAGCCTGCACTGTCTGGTGCCCCCCCTGCGCGGGGTTATTGGCCCTCGCTGTGCTATCTACCTCGGGGCAGAGTCTCTAACCATCAAAATCCGGGTGAGTTTTCCGCGCAACTCACCCAGGAATTCAACCGCCAATCTCGCTCCCTAGGAGTCGGGTTGCGATCGCTGTAGATAATTAACCAGTGCATGAAGACCCAGGCGATAACTGTCTGGGCCGAAACCGCTAATTTGGCCGATCGCCACTGGAGCAATATAGGAATGGTGGCGAAACGCTTCTCGGCGGTAAATATTACTTAAGTGGACTTCAACCGTGGGAAGATTAACAGCCGCGATCGCATCGCGGAGGGCGACACTCGTATGAGTATATGCACCTGCATTAATCAAAATCCCATCGTGAGTGTCTCTGGCGTCATGGATTTTATCCACCAGAACTCCTTCGTGATTGGACTGCAAAGCAGACAGCCGAACATTTAACCTTCGCGCATCATCTTCTAACACTCGATTGATGTCCGCCAAAGTCGAATCACCGTAAACCCCTGGTTCTCTTTGACCCAGGAGGTTTAGGTTTGGGCCGTGCAGTACCAATATGTTTGGCAATCGCAACTGACTCCCCTTAACAACTGTGCCTTACCGACGCCGACGCGGTTCGTTAACTGGAATTGGAATCGGTTCGGGTTCAGGCTCAGCCTCAGGACCGAGAAGGGCTTCAACGATTTTACGCGCCCACTCTTTCAGTTTTTCGATTAGGGTATCAATATAATCCATTGAAAAGACAGCTCCTTTTGGTCCAGGCCATCCTTCTGCCACAGGGCAGAAGTTTTATCTCTTTAATACGATCATAACGAATCCTGAAAAATGAGCAAGTACACTTAAGCGATAAATCCGACGGTTTTGACGAAATTGGATCCTCTTTTTGCCCCGCTCTGTCCATATCTAGGGCACTTTATCAATTTTCAACCCCATATCTAGGGTTTTTGGCGGGTTCCCGAAAATGTTAAGAATCGCTTAACATTTTTCTTCGCAGGCGATCGAGTGCGGAGCAAGCACTAAAATGCCGAATCAAATCCCGTCCGTGCAACGCCCCCAAGCGATACTCAAAACTCTCCACCTCATCACTCGGTCCGGCGACACCGATATAAACCAACCCCACCGGTTTAACCGCCGTAGCGCCACCCGGACCGGCAATCCCAGTAATACTGACCCCCCAACTCGCCCCCAACCGCTGGCGCACGCCGGTTGCCATTTGCTTTGCCACCGTGGCACTCACCGCACCTTCCTGGGCTAAATCCTCCGCATTCACCCCTAACAGGGAGACTTTCACCCCATTATCATAAGAAATCACCCCGCCCAAGAAATAGTCAGAACTGCCCGGAACTGCCGTCACCATCTGCCCGAGACCCCCACCGGTGCAAGATTCTGCCACGGCGAAGGTTTGCCCCTGCTGTTGCACCAGACGTCCCACCACCGAAGCGAGAGACTCCTCATCGGCCCCGAAACAATCTTCGGCGGCGATCGCCCGGATTTGCTCCTCCACCGGGGAAATTCGCTCCATCGCCGCCGCCTCCGACGTGGCGCGCACCGAAATCCTCAGTTTCACCTCTCCCCGACTGGCATAAGGCGCAACCGTGGGATTGTCCATTTCCAAAAACTCCCCCACCTTCTGGGCTAACGCCGACTCAGAAATTCCCCAAAATTTCAACGTGCGACTGTAAATTATTTCCCGACCCCAGCCTTGTCCCTGCAAAAAAGGCACCGCCGTCTCCTGCCACATTTGCTGCATTTCGCTGGGAACGCCGGGAAACGTCAACACCGTCAAATCTGTCCGAGGTTGCCAGATAATCCCCGGCGCGGTGCCGGTCCGATTCGGCAACACTTCCGCCCCTTGGGGAATCAAAGCTTGTTTGCGATTGCTCGAGGCCATTTTCCGCCCCCGCGAGGCGTATTTTTTCGCGATATCTTCGAGCACTTCAGGGCGCTCTACCATCGGCACCTGAAAATAATCCGCCAGGGTTTGGTGGGTCAGGTCATCCGGCGTCGGACCGAGACCCCCCGTAAATACCAGAATTTTTGCGTGGCGGTCCACGGCGTCACTCACCGCCTGATGAATCCGTTGGGGATTATCTCCCACCACCGTTTGAAAATAATGAGGGATACCGAGACTGGCAAACTGCCGCGCTAAAAACTGAGCGTTTTGGTTCAGAATATCTCCCAGCAGCAATTCCGTGCCAACACAGATAATTTCAGCACTCATGGGATGCGATCGTTTAGAGTTTAGGATCGAGACGTTAGAACAATCCAACCTCTACCATAACCCTATCGCGCGTGTTTCATAACTTTCCAACTGGTATAGCTTAATAAAGCGGTGGCACCAAGAGCGTAGGCAATGCCGCTGGGAATGCCGGCAAATGCCAGGGCTAAACTGCCCACCCAGAGGGTCAGGGAGTAAATAAACAACACCGTCAAGCGATGGGACAGGCCGGCATTGAGCAGACGGTGGTGCAGGTGACGCTTATCTGCGGCGAAGGGGGATTTACCATTGCGGATGCGATCGAGAATCACCGCTGACATATCCAAAATCGGCACTGCCAAAATAATGTAAGGCAGAACCACTGCAGTGACGGCGGTGGTTTTCACTAAACCAATCACCCCCACACCGGCGAGGGTGAAGCCGATATAATAGGCTCCTCCATCGCCCATAAAAATCTGAGCTGGATTAAAGTTGTAGCGCAAAAATCCCAAAGTGGCACCAGCGATCGCTGCCGCAATCAAGGCGGCGGCAGGTTGATCCATAAAAAGACTAACAATCAGCATCACCACGGCGGCAATCCCTGAGACTCCCGCCGCTAACCCATCTAACCCATCGATCCAGTTAATAGCATTGGTCATGCCCACCAACCAGAGAATGGTGATGGGGAAGCTCACCAGGTCCGGGAATTGCACCAATCCGACAAAGGGAATGGTCATAAATTCGATTTGAACCCCCACTTGCCAAGCGGCACCGGCGCATAGGGTTTGCAGGAGCAATCGCAAAAAAGGAGACAGACCGAATAAATCGTCTGCCAACCCAATCAAGAAAAAAGCCAAACCGCCGATGGTGACGCCCCAAATTTCATATTCTTTCTGGGGGGGCAAAACGCCGAACCCCCCGGACCACCAGACAATTAACAGGGCGACGAGGGTACCGAGAAAGATGGACACACCTCCCAAGCGTACCATCGGTTGGCTGTGTACCTTGCGTCCTCCGGGTAGGTCTACGCGGCCACTTTTGAGGCCAATTTTTCTGACGAGTGGGGTCGTCCCAAGCACAATCGAGGCGGAGACGATAAAGGCAACCAGATGGTAGAGCTGGTAAGGCATCTGAAATACTCTCTTGGTGCAAAACAAAAAACTTCTCAGGGAAATTCTATCTACATTTACTACATTTGAATGAATCTGGCTACGGATGAATTGAGGAGTTTGGCAAAAAAGTTGGGGATTTGGACTAAAATGCGAGCCAAAATGCGATCGCGTCAGGGTTGAGTTCCTCGCATCGTGAGGGGTCTGACCCCTTAGCCACCCGAGGCATTAAGTGTTTCTTTTAAGGTCAAAAATCCCTCAGCAATTGCGAAAAAATAATCTCTGCGCAAATGAATCTGCATGGAAAAATGGGTCGTGCTTGCTAAGGGGGAAAACGGCTGATTTCCCCTACTGGCAGTATTTGTAGGAGAAAGGCGGTAGGGGTTTGGAATGGGGCAAGGGGATTGAGGCGATGAATTTCCCCGGGGTGGGGGTTGCGATCGCGATCGCACCATTTCCCTCCGGCGATCGCAGCGTCTCTCTGGAAAAGGTTTTATTATAATAGTCAAACTTCAAGGGGTGTAACCACCGAGGAGAACCCGCAAATGACACCAACCCATCACAACAAAACCCATACAACCAAACCCTTATTACGTGAAAACCCATTCCACACCTATCGCGATCCGAAAACGGGAAAATGGTTGGTAATAGACAATCCCAAACCCACCGACCCTCGCATTTTCAAAAATCCAAAATCTATTTAAGCGGGTCGGCATCCCTATAGGGCAAACCCCCTTAAGCCACGTTATTGTGGGAATCGGTTCGCGAAGCGCAAACTTCCAGAAAGCTACCGTCACCCAATTCAATGGCTAACAGCTTAATAAACGTAAACTTTATTAACCCAAATTATTATGGCAACTTATCTTGTCACCGGCAGCAATCGCGGCATTGGTTTAGAATACTGCAAGCAGTTACAAGCACGGGGGGAAACGGTAATTGCCGTCTGTCGTGACTCTAACGAGGAATTGGATAAATTGGGCGTCCAAGTCTACACTGACGTAGACATTACCTCCGATGAAAGTATCGCCAAGCTGGTGCAGCAATTGCAGGGAACCTCTTTAGATGTTTTAATCAACAATGCCGGCATTATCGAAAAAAATACCCTCGATCGCTTAGACTTCGATAGCATTCGGCGGCAATTTGAAGTCAATGCATTGGGACCATTGCGCCTGACTTGCGCCCTGTTGCCGTTTCTCAGTGCTGGGTCGAAAATTGCGATTATGACCAGTCGCATGGGGTCGATTGGGGATAATACCTCGGGAGATTCCTATGGCTATCGAATGTCCAAAGTTGCGGTAAGTATGGCCGGCAAATCCCTGGCGATCGATTTGCAACCGCGACAAATTGCTGTAGGAATTTTACATCCCGGGTTAGTCAGCACTCGCATGACAAACAACACCGGCATGTCTCCAGCAGAAGCGGTTAAGGGACTGCTGCAACGAATTGAGGAATTAAATCTGGAAAACACCGGCACCTTTTGGCACTCCAATGGCGAAGTATTGCCCTGGTAAAAAAGCGAGCAACTTCCGTAATAAGTTGGTCGAATTACTTTGGTAAAGCTCAGTAGAGACGCGATTTTAAAGCGTCTCTACTGGGAGGATTGACCGCGAGCCTTGGGAACGCATTAAAAGGGTGGAAGTTTACTGAGAAAAGGCAAAATTGGCAAAGCTCAATTCATTAACTGACGACCACTGATAAATATTATCTCTAAACTGCTTCCATTCCTCGTAAACCCCTTTAAAGGTTGGATCGCTGCTGGCATTTTCCTCGTATAATTCAAACGAAGCTTGTTGGGCGGCGGCCATAATTTCGGGAGAGTAGGCTTTTAATTGAGTGCCGCCTTGAATCAAACGCGCTAAAGCCTGTTGATTGAGCGCCTCATAGCGAGCTAACATATTCAGATTGGCTTCGTAGGCAGCGGTTTTAAAGATTTCCTGATATTCTGTGGGGAGACGTTCCCACTGCGATCGGTTCACCAATACTTCCAAACTCGCGCCCGGTTCCCACCAGCCGGGATAATAATAAAAAGGTGCGGCTTTATGCAAGCCGAGCTTTTCGTCATCATAGGGACCGACCCACTCAGCGGCATCGATCGCCCCGCGTTCCAGTGCCAGAAATATCTCGCCGCCGGGGAGCACTTGAACGTTGACGTCCAAGCGGTCCATCACCTGTCCGCCCAATCCCGGAATTCGCATTTTTAGCCCGTTGAGGTCGCTGAGACTGCTAATTTCACGCTTAAACCAGCCGCCCATTTGCACCCCAGTGTTGCCGGCGGGAAAATTAATCGCGTTAAAGTCGGCGTACACTTTCTGCATGGCCTCGAGTCCGCCGCCATGATAAAGCCAAGCGTTTTGCTGCTGGGCAGTCAGACCGAACGGGACGGTGGTGGCAAAGGCTAAGGCAGGATTTTTGCCGATGTAATAATAACCGGCGGTATGGCCGCATTCTACAGTGCCGGCTTGCACCGCATCAAGCACTTGCAAACCGGGGACGATTTCACCGGCAGCATAGGGGGTGATGGTAAATCGTCCGTTGGTCATTTGTTCCACGCGCTGACAAAGGGTTTGCGCCCCGCCGTAGATGGTATCGAGGGATTGAGGCCAACTGGTGGCCATTTTCCAGCGCAGGGTAGGCAAACTATCGCCTTGGATCGCCGGACCTTGGGCGGCGGGGCGACAGGAACCGAGGGCGGCGGCGCTGGTGGCACCGATCGCCGCATGACCGAGAAGCTTTCGACGTTTCATAGTGATGGATTTTCACGAGTCGGGGCAAGGGTTGGGCAATCGCCGGGACTTTCCGCAGGGCGATCGCCTCGGGAAATGATAGTCTCGTACAGATTGCACCCGAATTTCGATTTTATCAGAGGGCGATCGCCATTTCCCCGGCAGACCCTCGCCTTCGTTCACTTTTTCCCCGATGGCTAATGCTTTGGTTTTTTCTAGCACTTTCAACTGCTTTTTTTACCTCGATTAAGGATATCTTTGGTAAAAAAGCACTCAACAATATCGACTCTTTTGTGGTGGCTTGGTCCTGGAGTTTTTTTACTGCCCTGTTTTTACTGCCGGTGCAACTTTGGTTCGGGCTGCCTACGTTTGGCGATCGCTTTGTCTTAGCCCTG
Source organism: Phormidium sp. CCY1219 (assembly GCF_055795085.1). NCBI lineage: Bacteria > Bacillati > Cyanobacteriota > Cyanophyceae > Oscillatoriales > Oscillatoriaceae > Phormidium > Phormidium sp. CCY1219. The sequence goes on from NZ_JAYFEQ010000233.1 coordinate 9,602, forward strand.
ACGGTGGTCAGTATCCTGAACACTATTGCTTTTACCCTTTACATAAAAGCAATTAGCCTGTCTGATTTATCCCTCACCCTCCCGATGATTGCTTTTACCCCGATTTTTCTGCTGGTTACTTCGCCAATTATTTTAGGCGAATGGCCGAATTTAATAGATGGATTGGGGGTAGTCACCATTGTGGCGGGGTCGTATTTATTAAATCTCAAAGAACGGTCTCGAGGCTATTTCGCCCCCTTTGAGGCCCTGCTGCGAGAACCGGGTCCAAAATTAACCCTGTTGGTGGCATTTATTTGGAGCATTACGGGCAATTTCGATAAAATTGGCGTGCAAAATTCTTCTCCTTTGTTTTGGGTCTTTGCTATCTTTGGAACCATTAGCTGTTTGCAGCTTCCCATTGTCTGGAGTCAATCGGCGAATCCGGTAAAAAAAGTACGGGACAATCTGCCCGGGTTGAGCATGATGGGGGTTTGTACGGCATTGGCGGTGTTTTGTCAGATGCAAGCGTTGCAGTTAACTCTGGTGGTGCAGGTGATTTCGATTAAGCGCACCAGTGTGTTGATGGGAGTGGTGTGGGGCAAGCTATTTTTTGACGAACAAGGAATTAAAGAGCGATTTAGCGGTACGGTAACGATGCTGGTGGGGGTGGCACTGATTACGTTATTTTAAAATGCGGTGGGGCGATCGCAACGTTTTGAGCGGGGTCGAACTTCTGCTTGGCGCTCAAAGCACTAGCAACCGCCCCTACTATGGGATCGGATGTCGGATCCCTGGGGGTGGGGGTGAAGGGGCGATCGCGGTTAAATCCGAGTCACCACCGGTTTCGTTTCGCCTGCGGTGGTGATAAAATCGAGCGTAGCGATTGCTGGGGTGAAGAGAGAATGTGGGTCGCTTTCCCACAAGACCGAGGGCGTTTCCCGCTACCCAACCGGGCAAGCGACATTAGGCGCGTGCTTCACTACCAGCGAACCAGCACCAGTCTACTGGTGTAGGGGGATGGGTAACTGGATCCGTAGTGCCTGAGAAGGTGCAGCGGCCTTATTTTGCCTTACCCTTCGCTGCATACAATGGGAAGGTAGAAGTGCGATTCGTTCCCGCAAAAGTGGAGGGTAAATGCCCGAAACGTAAGCGGGGCAAGGAAAACAGTCCCTAAAGGCT
>NZ_JAYFEQ010000234.1:0-313 GCF_055795085.1 Phormidium sp. CCY1219
AAGGTTTTGCTAACGGGTGTCCCTTCGCTGGTGGTTCCGATATCTATTGCGGTTGTGCTGTCATCGGGAATATCGGTAGTGTTGTCTAATACTTGGATTTCCGGTTGATTGATTTGTAGTTCAAAGGCACCGATATCGGCAATTTGGGTGCCATTGTTATCCCCATCAATGGGACGCGGTAAACCCCGTTGGTCTGTGGCGGGTGCGCTTGCATTATCTCCGGCATCTATGGCGGGACTTCCGGGGAGTAAAGGATGTACCAGTCTACCGTTTATTTCTTGTAGGGCACCGAGTTTCGGGTCGGCGATCGCGA
>NZ_JAYFEQ010000235.1:0-261 GCF_055795085.1 Phormidium sp. CCY1219
GTGGAATTACCCGTCAAAGAACTTTCCCTCGAACCGATTCGCGCCGATGCGATCGTGTTACGTCAGTCGTCGCAAGTGGTTCTGCACGCCGAATTTCAAACCGAACCCAGTGCCGACATTCCCTTTCGGATGGCTGACTATTTCTTGCGAATTTATCGGCGCTATCCGTCAAAACAAATCCGTCAAATTGTGGTGTATTTGAGGCCAAGTGGTTCGCGGTTGGTGTATCAAACCGACTTCGCCACCGGCGGAATGAATCAT
>NZ_JAYFEQ010000236.1:0-299 GCF_055795085.1 Phormidium sp. CCY1219
TTGACCATTTCCATCCCAAATCCAAAGGAGGTAGCGATAGAGTTTCTAATTTAGTTTTGAGTTGCGTTCCCTGTAACCAAAAGAAAGGTGCAGAGTTGCCTATTAATTTCCTCAATGGTAAACCAGACTTATTAGCTGCCATTGAAAAGCAGCGTAAACAACCACTCGCTGATGCTGCTGCCGTTAATGCTACTCGCTGGAAACTTAAGGAAGTCTTAGAATCTACTGGACTACCTGTTGAAGTAGGTTCTGGAGGATTAACTAAATTTAATCGTAAGCGTCTTGGCATCTCTAAGTCT
>NZ_JAYFEQ010000237.1:0-4085 GCF_055795085.1 Phormidium sp. CCY1219
AAAAGCATTGCCTTTACCCTTTGCCCCCATTATTAACATTTTACCCCATCCCCCTTCTTTTGTCCATTTTTTTTTCTCCTCCCTCGAGCGAATCATTTGCGGCTGTGGGTACCTTGGAGCTTTGAGTCGGTGGGTAAGCAAGGGTGCAAATTTAGCAAATTTCATTCTTATGTGGTACGGAGCTTTGACTGTGATTCCCGCTAGGCACTTCATCCAGAAAAACACTCTACAATATGAAAACCGCTATATAACAAGTTAAAACCTGCAAATTCTTTCGCATAAGTGCTTATATCTTTGCACTAGTCGCTGTCATTGGTATTATTTCCCTCCCTATGGCAAACTACCATTAGGTAATCGCATCTTTTGGTGGATGAACCTTCAATGACGCACTCATCTATTCTGACTCTACAAACTTTCTTTTTGTCCGGATTATTTAAGATATAGTTTCGCTTTCTTTCTTGTGCTGTAATCTGCGTACCTGTGGAGCACTTGGTACAGTTTGGGTAATTATCTAAAAACTCCTGACAACTGCATTTCATGCTTAATCCTCCAGTTCAAATAGTTGATTAAATGTATCGATAATTACATCAGACGCTTTATCTATCTCCGCTGATTCAATCAGCCGCATGTCGCGATCGACAATAGAACGAGCTTTGCCTTGCTCTAACATGTAAGCATCTAATCGGTCTGGATCGATCCACAAATGACGATCGACCACCCGCTCTACAGATTCAGTTTTATCGCTTTCCAAGTTGTAGGCGTAGAGAAGATTGTTGAAAGATGAGAGGGATGTAAGGACTGTGAGTCGTTAAAACAACTTGATTGTCATTTTGAGTAGCTACCAGCGCAATCAAATCAATGATTTGCTTTTGTGCTACAGGAAACAGATGAGCTTCGGGTTCTTCAATCACCAAAAATACTTTGCGTTGATTCAGAATTAGCAGTAAAATTAGCAGTAAAATCCAAACCACTTCTTGTTGTCCCGATGAGGCAAAATTTATTAAGGTACTTTGCCCATCACTAAATTCAATCCGCTCCGTGCCATTATGATAGCGATACGAGCCTTTTAGGATAGAGTCAATGAGCTGTTTGGCAAGCCTAACTCTGGCTTCGGATTCCCGATTATAATCATTAGAACTTGTTGCGATATCGATGACTGCGCTTAAATTCTGATTAAACAGGGCTTTCACATTTTCAATCCGCTCGATAAAGTTTTCCATAATATAGTCGAGCTTTATGGGGGGTTCTAACTCACTATCATTGGAATCATATTTGCCCATGTCAATGTTGTTGCGTTGTTGAGATAAGGTGGTCACCAGGCTGCGACCCGCCGGTAAAAACAGAATATCTCTTGAGGCAGGATTTCAATCGCCGACTTCGATATCCCATGAACCGAAACCGATCGCACCGGGTTTTATTCCCTTCTGGTTCTCCCATCCCTTTCGTGCAGCGGCTAGAACTCAGGTGACGATCGCATCAGTTTTTGGACTGATGCGATCGCCGAGTTACTGGCTTATTTCTCATCCCCGCCACACTGGGTATTTTTAGGAAAAACTGCCCGCAAGCCGATCGCCCCGTGAAATTTAAAATTTTTTCAATTGTGCCGATCGCGTAAAAAATTGCTGTGAGATCGCTTTCGTTACCAAAATCGCAGTCATCAAGGTAGCAAACGCCAGCATAAACATAATTAAAATCTGATAAGCCGCCGCATTAATCGGACTGATGCCACTGAGAATCTGGCCGGTGATAATGCCCGGTAAGGTGACAATCCCCACCACCATCATTGCATTTAACGTGGGAATCAGACCGGCGCGGATGGCATCTTTGCGATAGCGGGCGATCGCTTGTTCCGGGGTAGCCCCCAAACACAAATGGGTTTCGATTTCCACCTGAGAAGTATTCATTGTACTGGCTAATCGCTCTCCGGCGATCGCGGAAGCATTCATCGCATTGCCCAACACAATCCCGGTTAACGGAATCAAATATTGCGGATCGAACCATGCTTGGGGTTGACGCAGGACCAAAAAATTCACATAAACTAACGTCAGGGCGGTACTGACAAAAATCGACCCCCAGACAAACGGCAATAAATTCGGAATTTTTTTCCCAATGCGGTTGCGCGCCACAATTGCCGCAATGGTTAGCATCACCAACAGCACCGCCAACACCACCAGGGGATTTCTCCATTCAAACACGAACTCTAAGAAAAACCCCACCACCAATAGCTGCACCACGGTTCTCGCCGCCGCTAAGGCAAACTGCCCCGACAATCCCAATTGCTGCCACGCCGACAGGGCGATCGCCAACCCAATTAGCCCCAATCCTAATCCTAAATCGATAAAATCCAGTTCAATGCGCTCGATTGCGTTCATCGTGTATTGCGAGTTGTTAATTTCACATCATGGCAGGGGGAAACGGAAGTCGCGAGGAATGCAGCATTTCCCCGGGAAAGCGCGGGTTTCAGGAACTGCACCACTTTTCCCGGATGGGGGAATTGCTCTGCTTTACCCACCCTTTAGCGACTTTCTCTCGTTACCGGATTCCCTTTCGCCACAAAATCTGATTGTATGGTTAAACAATCGTGATGGGTTGAACGAGTGAATAATATCCCTCCTTTAGATTTGGCAAGACAGTACCAAACCATTCGTAACGAAGTAGAAGCCGTTGTCTTAGAGGTGATGGCATCCGGGCGGTATGTGGGCGGGTCCTGGGTAAGCGATTTTGAGCGCCAGTTTGCCGACTATATCGGCACCTCGGAATGCGTGGCGTGCAATTCGGGGACTGATGCGCTTTATCTGACCTTGAGGGCGCTCGATATTGGTCCGGGAGATGAGGTGATTACCACGGCGTTTACGTTTTTTGCCACCACTGAGGTTATCTCCCAGGTGGGGGCAACCCCGGTATTTGTGGATATTGCGCCCTCTGGGTTTAATTTAGATGTGGAACGAGTGGCGGCGGCGATTACCCCGCGCACCCGGGCGATTCTGCTGGTGCATTTATTCGGGCAACCGGTGGAGATGACGCGCTTGATGGCGATCGCTGCTTCCCATCAGATCCCGGTGATTGAAGACTGCGCTCAGTCTACCGGGGCAACTTGGAAGGAGAAAAAGGTGGGTAGCATCGGGGATATGGGCTGTTTTAGTTTCTTTCCCACGAAAAATCTGGGTGCGTTTGGGGATGGCGGCGCTGTTACCACCAATGATGCGGCACTGGCGGCGAAGATGCGGGTGTTAAAGGATCATGGGGCGACGAAGCGTTACTATCACGAACAGGTGGGGGCGAACAGTCGCCTGGATGCCCTGCAGGCGGCGATTTTGCAGGTGAAGTTGCCCTATCTTGAGGGTTGGAACCAACGGCGACGGGCGATCGCGAAGCGTTACCATCAGTTACTTGCTCCCTTCCCGGGAATCGTTCTCCCGCAGGAATTGGAAGGGGGGGAAGGAGTGTGGAATCAATACACGATTCGGGTGAAATGTCTTGGGGATGAGGGGGAAACCAATTGGCGCGATCGCCTACAGCAACAGCTACAGCAGGCGGGGGTAGCCGCTACGGTGTATTATCCCTTCCCCCTGCACTTGCAACCGGTTTATCGCCACTTGGGATATTCTAGGGGTCAATTGCCCGCGTGTGAAAGAGCTTCTCGAGAGGTGTTGTCGTTGCCGATGTTTCCCGAACTTTCTGTGGCAGAGCAAGACCGGGTGGTGTATTGCCTGAAGGATGCGTGGGAACAGGTGTAGCGATATTCACGGGAGCGATCGCGAGTGTCCCCAGAGAAAAAATGCCCGAATTGAGTCTTATTCCTTGACAAATAAAAAATTATGTGTTATATAGAATCAACTTAATTTAGGGAGTGTTGCAGATTGACAATAGTAGAGCAGTGAAGGACCAGGGGGGGAGAATCTGCCCGCATCCGCCACAGGTAAGGGTAACAGTGGCACAGGGGTGGGTTCGGCAGGGAAAGATAAAGTTTAAAGATTTGTATCGTTAAGTTAAGATATTGATAAATAAGCAGTCAGGGACTCCGTAGAAACCAACCCCATGTCTAAAGCCAGGGGCTTGTACTTCTAACCACCTGACCAGCCTAA
>NZ_JAYFEQ010000238.1:0-266 GCF_055795085.1 Phormidium sp. CCY1219
TTTGAGCGTCGCTACGCGGCTGCATCGCAGATTAAAAAAGCCGAATTAATTGAAGGAGTTGTTTACGTGGCTTCCCCCGTTCGAGCAAATCGACATGGTAATCCCCATGCAATTATTATGGCTTGGTTAGGTGTTTATTGGATGGCTACACCGGGGGTGTATTTCTATGACAATGCAACCCTCCGTTTAGATGAAGATAACGAACCTCAACCGGATGCTTTGTTACGCATCGAACCGGAAGTGGGTGGCCATTCTTCGATTAGTGA
>NZ_JAYFEQ010000239.1:0-651 GCF_055795085.1 Phormidium sp. CCY1219
CACCGCCTGGGGGCGATCGCTCCCCAACTGTTCTCGAATCTCCGAGTACAGGGTGGTTGCAGTGGGAGCGATCGCCAGTTTGCGGATCTCCACCGCACAACGGTCTTGCAGTTGTCGCAGCAGTTGCGATCGCATTCGAGTATAATTGCAACGCGCCAGAAACAACTTAAAAGAACCCTCGGACATGGCGATCGCCCACGCCAATTCCGACAAGGCGCGATCGTTATCGGCGATATTTTCGTCACAAAAGCCTGTGTGAGTCATGATTGGAACCTCGAGAAAGTGCATCGATTATGGAGTGACTGAACCCATTGCGATCGCGTTTTGATTCAGTTCTCAGTATTGGGTTGTGGGTTACTCCTGTTCGAGTTATCGTCATTAGATGAGGGTTTTACATCATCAATTGGATGCGGTGAATCGCTTGTACAAACAGGGTTGCACCCAATTGTAAGGGATTGATATTCCAGTTTCATCTGAGCGCGGAATTTATCAAGAATTTGGCTTTTTACTTCTTCATCTATGGGTTCGCTTGCTAAAGATTTTTCCAGCCAAACAATGGTTGTTGATGAATCGACGATCCAGTGCGGTGGATCGTCGGTGTGGTGCGGTGGATCGGCGGTGGGGTGCGGTGGATCGCCAGTCGTTCCCACC
>NZ_JAYFEQ010000240.1:0-19274 GCF_055795085.1 Phormidium sp. CCY1219
CAATCAAACCTTTGCCAGCAGCAATATTGAGTCCTCTGCAAATTTCTTTCCTTATCAAGAACAGGCAAGGCTGGCCTCAAACGCTCTCGTAGCAAGTGTTTTTTGTCTGATGCGCGAGGATTTTACATACCAGGTTCGGTAGAACCTAAAATAATTTTACCGGAGGCGGTAGAATGAGTTTGTTGGAATAACCCGATCGCCCAGCGGGGAATTAAGCAAGGGTGCAAATTATTTTGCGCATTTATTGGGGGGGGAGGCGGAGGGGTGGGACGTTCCCCCCTGGGGGGAACGAGTGAAACGAGTTAATATCAACCCTTGGCTCATTTAGCGCGATCGCAGGCGAAATAATAAAAACTGCGTGCCGCGATCGGGATTAAAATTATTGTCGCCAACCACAATCAAACTTTCACTCCCATCGGGCAAAACCGGGCCGAGAGTCATGCCTTCCAGATTGTCCACCGCCATGCCCAACTCGCTCAAATCGAACAGTAAATTTTTGCCAACCGGTTCTACTTTCGTCAGTTGCCCTTTCAAACTAGCAATTCGCGAAGTATCCGTCGCGCTACCGGTCGTAATTTCAAAAATTTTTGCCCCAAATCCCGTTAAGCCAAAAGACCGTTCTAAACTCAACAAATGACCGCCTTGGCGCAATGCCAATAATTCGGTTAAACCATTATAAATACTCCACCGGGCGCTATTATCCAGAGGGTAAAGATTTTCCGAAATCAGCACAGGCGGTCCATCGCCGATCAGATAGTGCAGCAAGCGATTTTTCGGGGCGAGTTCTGCTTCTGGGTCATCCACATCCTGTAGCAAAGGCGCTTCCGTAGCGGTAAACAGACGATAGGGATTCACACTAGCATCCCCATACCCGCGCGGGTTGAGAGTCAGAGATTCCAACCCCAAATTATCCTGTACCCCGACAGTTTGTTTTTCTTTCTCATCGGGAAGATAGCGCTTTGGGAGGGGTACATTTCGCAAGAAAGCCCCGGTTTCGCGATTCACCTCATGGAGAAAAGGGGGAATCCCCTTGCGCGAGACGCCTTCAGAGGAGATAAACAGACTATTGGGCGCAGCAAAGGCAATTCCTTCCGGGTTAATGGCGCCGATCGCATAAGGGTTGCCCGCTTCATCTTGCAGGGTGGTCATATCCTCCACTTCGATTTTTTTGATGCGAAGCGCCTCGGAACTGTTAGAATCCAAAATCAGTTTTAGGGTATAGAAGCGGGCGGGGGCATAATACCCGCGATCGTCCGAGATGGCATAAAACCGATCGCGCTGGCGATCGTAGGTAATTCCCGATAACCCGCCCACGGGCGTATCCTCAAACCGCTGTTTGGGTAGGGTGTATTCGTCCACAAACTCCAGAGAAAGGCCGAGAAACATCCGTTCTTGGGCGTTAACTTGGGGCAAACTACAGGATGTCAGCAAACAGGACAAAGCGAGAATGACCGCGATCGGCCACCGGAACCATCTAAATCTGCGCGGGTTCATTATTAACCTCCCATGATTCATTGCACGAACTCCGGTTTTTACTCTAACAAAATTAGCCAATCCCGTTTTCACCGCTACCCCCCAAACCATCAACGCAAAAATCGGTTATTTTTTCTTCCCAAAGCTTCACCGCATCGGGGCAACAGTCAAAAAAAACGGCCAAATTTGATGAATAAAATTCATGCCCAGAAAAAGTCTGAGGCAATAAGCCACAACCTCGCCAGCAATCCGCAGCGAAACCGCAATTTTTTCCGAATTTTTTCCGGTTTGCTCTTGACTTTTTGCCTGGGATATGGTAATCCAGTATTGTCTCGTGGGGGGAACTCCGACCCGCCGCCATTGCCGCCCAATCCATTAGAAGCGATCGCCCCCGATCCGTTATTGCCAAAACCGCCCAAAAAAAACGAGGAATTAACTGCAGAACAATTACGAGAATTAGATACAGCATTAGACGAACTCAACGGCGAAGCATCTGCCGAATTAGCCGCAGGAAATACCAGGGAAGCGTTTGAAATTTGGTATCGAGAATTGCGATTGCGGCGCTATTTTGGACCGGAAACCGAAGTGGAAGCCCTGACGCGAGTGGGGGCGATCGCCTGGGAACGAGAACAAATCACCCCAGTGCAATTCATCGAAGGACGAATGGCCGCCATTTATCAAGCCAATTGTACCGGAGAACAAACCTGCGAATTAAGCCTTCTCGAACGATTAGGCCAGGGATTTCAAGTGCTGCGATCGCGCGATTTTGCCATCCAAGTGTATCGACAAATCCTCACCCACGCCCGCGATCGCCAAGACATCCCCGCCCAAGAAGCCGCCTTAACCCTCATCGGTGGATTGTATCTGGAAAAACTCGATTACGCCAATGCCGCCGCCCCTTACGAACAGCTCCTCAATATTGCCACATCCCGAGGCAACGTCCCCCAACAAATTGCCTACATCGAAGACCTAGCATTTATCTACACCCAAGCCAATCGACTAGAAAAAGCCATTGCCATGCGCCAACGGCTGGTGAGATATTATTCCACCCCAGAATCCGGGCAAAAAATCCCCGAATTAAAACTAGCGATCGCCACCGACTACGAAACCCTCGGCTACCTGCAATCCGCCATCAATACCTATCAAGAAACCTATACCCTTGCCTGGGCGCAGCAGCAATTTTACATTGCCCGCGACGCCCTGCAAGCCCTAGCCAGAATTTATAAAAATGCCGAACAAATCGACGCCGCCTTGGAAGTTTATGAAGCCTTATTACTGGTCGATCGCCGGGCTTACAACCTTTACGGAATTATGAATACCTACGACGAAATCGGCCAACTGCACCTCGAACAAAACAACTATGCCAACGCCGAGCGCGCCTTTAAAAATGCCTTAGAAATCGCCCGACAATTAAACTATCAAGAAGCCTATTTTACCGAAAAAATCCAGCAACTTTCCAACCCTCGCAACCGGATAAATTATTAATGGTGAATTCACAAAGCCAAGCCCCCCTGTTAGAAACCTTGCAACACTGTGCCCGCAGCGATCGCGCCCCCTTTTACGCCCCCGGACACAAAGGCGGACGCGGAATTGCCCAATCCTTGGGAGATTTATGCGGGCAAGCGGTATTTCAAGCCGATTTGCCCGAATTGCCCGAATTGGATAACTTATTTGCCCCCCAAGGAGCGATCGCCCAAGCGCAGCAATTAGCCGCCCAGGCATTTGGGGCCGATCGCACCTGGTTCTCGGTCAATGGATCCACCGGAGGCGCGATCGCCGGCATATTAGCCACCCTCGCCCCCGGAGAAAAAATCATCCTCCCGCGCAACACTCATCAGTCCGCTATTTCCGGCTTAATCTTATCCGGCGCAGTGCCGGTTTTCATCAATCCCGAATACCACCCAGAGTGGGATTTACCCTTAAGCATCACCCCCGAGGCGGTGGCGGCGGCCCTGGCCCAGCATCCGGATGCGAAAGCGGTGATGATGGTGTATCCCACCTATCAGGGCATCTGTGGCGATATCGAAGCGATCGCCGATATCGTCCATCAGCAGGGCATTCCCTTATTAGTCGATGAAGCCCACGGTCCCCATTTTGCCTTTCATCCCGATTTACCCACCCCCGCCCTGCAAGCCGGGGCCGACCTATCCGTGCAGTCGATTCACAAAGTCCTCGGGGCCATGACCCAAGCCTCCATGTTGCACCTGCAGGGCCACCGCATCGACCCCCAGCGAATCTCCGCCGCCTTGCAATTGATACACTCCACCAGTCCCAGCTATCTGCTGCTGGCGTCACTGGATGCAGCCCGCCGCCAAATGGCCCTCCACGGCGAGGCGTTAATGGAAAGAACCCTCAACCTGGCAGATGACGCCCGGGCAAGGCTAGAAGCGATTCAGGGCATCTCGGTATTGGAGAGTTCCCCCCCGAAGCGGGCCGGATTTGACCGGGGCGATCGCACCCGTCTCACCGTCAAGGTGACGCAATTGGGGCTTAATGGCTATCAAGCCGATGAAATCCTCCACGAAAAACTCGGCGTCACCTGCGAATTACCCTCGGCCCGCCATCTAACCTTTATTATTTCTTTAGGCAATCGTGGCGACGACATCGAACGTCTGGTGGCGGCGTTTAAAACCCTCAGCGCCCACTACCGCCGTCCCCCAGCATCGCCGCCCCCCTGTCCCCCTGCGCCCCTGCCGGCCCGCCCCCTTTCCCCGCGCGAGGCGTTTTTCGCCCCGGTGGAAACCGTGGAAATCCGCCAGTGTGTGGGGAGAATCAGTGCCGAGTTAGTCTGTCCCTATCCGCCGGGAATTCCGGTATTGATGCCCGGAGAGACAATTTGCGCCGCCGCGATCGATTACTTGCAGCAGGTTCGCGCCAATGGGGGGAGGATAACCGGATTGGCGGATCCCACCCTGCAGACGATTCAAGCGATCGCGGGGTGAAAAATCGCGATCGCCTACAGTGCGATCGCTGACAAAATTGGGTTTTTAACTGCGATAAGATACCATTGTTTGTCTGGAGAAAATAAAGATTAAAATTGTTGCTAAAAGCCAATGGAAAATCACAGGATTAACAAAAGAACATACTTTCTAGCCGCGATCGGGTCTTCCCCGATGGCGCAACAATCGCGTTGATGATGGTGAACTATGCCTTCCTCTCTGTGGCCATATATGACGCCAGGGATTCCAGATGATTTATTCGATCGCCTCCCCGGGATTCCCATGAGCAAGCGCGAAACCAGGCTGCTGCTGCTGTCTCAGTTGCGCGTCGAAGTCGATTCGGTACTGTGGGATATTGGGGCCGGCACCGGCACCATTCCGGTGGAAACTGGGTTATTGTGTCCTGAAGGGCGGATTATTGCCGTGGAGCGCGATGAGGAAGTGGCCTCGTTAATTCGCCATAACTGCGATCGCTTTGAGGTGAAAAACGTACAAGTCATCGAAGGTCGTGCCCCTGAATGCCTGCACCAGCTTCCCTATCCGCCCAATCGCGTTTGCATTGAAGGCGGACGACCCATCAAAGCCATTTTGAATGAAGCCTGGACCTATTTACAACCCCAAGGGCGCATTGTCGCCACCGCCGCCAATCTGGAAAACCTCTATGCGATTTCCGAAGCCTTTGCCGAGTTGCAAGCTCGCAATGTGGAGGTGGTGCAATGCTCGGTAAACCGTTTAGAAACCCGAGGCACCAGTCAAACCTTTGCTGCTGTGGATCCAATTTTTATTCTCAGTGGTGAAAAACTCGAGTGAGAAAGCCCCTCCCTGTAAGCGGCGGTGGGGATCCGGCGCGATCGGCGCAATGCACTGGAAAACCCCTTTTTCTCCCGCGATCGAGCCAATCCTCTCCACCCTTGCCCCCCAAGATGATTAAGATTTAGTTAATCTTTATTCTGAGGGGATTCACGCCCTGGCGAGTTCTCCTAAACCCCCGGAAAGGCTTTATTTTACCCTACCGCTGTATTGAATTAAACATCATTATTCTATGCCTTGGTCTCGGATTGTCAGTACGATTGTTGCGCTTGTCCTCGCCCTCGGAATCACCTTCGTGGGAGGCTGGTACTTTACCTTCGGGGTAGGGATTTTGATTGTTCTCGGCCATCTGGAATACTTGGAGCTAGTGCGCGCAAAAGGAGTTGTCCCCGCCGCGAAAACTAGCTTATTTTTCAGTCTCTCCCTGCTGGTCTTTTCTACAGTGGATTCTCACCTCGCCGATGCACTGTTACCCATCGCCGGAACTTGCATTTGTTTCTACTTGCTGTTTAAGCCGAAAATGGCTACCATCGCTGACTTAGCCGCCTCAATTCTCGGGTTGTTTTATATTGGTTATTTACCCAGTTTTTGGGTGCGCTTACGCACCCTAGGCACCGCAGCCTTCAGCAATCTCCCGTTCAATGGATATTGGCCGGAAAATTGGGCGAATTTCGCCGCATTACCCCCCGGTCTTACGGTTACATTGCTCTCGTTTATTTGTATCTCTACCGCCGATTCGGCAGCTTATCTCGGCGGTAAGCAATTTGGCCGCACTCCCCTTTCGGATATCAGTCCGAAAAAAACCGTGGAAGGTGCGATTTTTGGCGTGGTGAGTAGCGTGATTCTCGCCACCACCGGCGCGTGGTATCTCGGCTGGCCCGCTTGGCAAGGCACCGGCGTGGCATTCGGCATGTTGCTGGGGGTGGCGAGTCTGTTGGGCGATTTAATTGAATCCCTGATGAAACGCGATGCGGGGGTTAAGGACTCGGGCAAACTGATTCCGGGTCACGGTGGCATTCTCGATCGCACCGATAGCTATGTGTTTACCGCACCATTGGTCTATTATTTCGTCACTCTGTTCTTACCCCTATTTCCCTAACCGCTTGACTCGTTCCCCGTATCACCCGGGAACGCACGCCGGTAGAGACGCGATTTATCGCGTCTCTACCACCGCCCCCAGCGATCGCGATGGGGTGATTTATGGCATCACGGTAAGTCGTCCGCCACATTCCCATTGTCCCGGCGTCCAGATGAATTGTTCGATCGCCACTTGTGAGCCTAACTCCAGGGTAAAACTCTCTAACGGTGCGATCGCTGCGGTAGCAGTTCTCTGAATCGACGGATTGACAAAATGCAGTTGATGCGGGCTAGCTAATTCCAATCCCATCCGCAAGAGAAAGGGGTCGGCGCGGTTCCCCTCCGAGGGACAGCACCCGGTGAGGGTGAGAGTTTGCACGTCGCAATGCATCTGCGCGCGATGCCACTGCAAAGCGCCAGAGTTCTCCAAATTTTCCGCCCCCAGCAAGGGACGCAACAATTCGCTCAAGGCATTGGCGAGCAAAGGCGCCTGTAGGGAGGCATTCAAATCCGCTTCGGTGAGTTCTAGTCTAACGGTGGCCGGCAAGGGTTCTAACAAGCGCAGGGGTTTCCCGCGCAAGACTTGGGACAAATTGACCCGAATGCAGCGACAGCACAGTTCGATGTGGCTCAGGTGCAAGCCTTGATAGAGCGCACCAGAAGCTCGGATAAAAACCTGCGGAATGCTACCTTGCAGGAGTTGGCGATCGTCCGCCGTCACCGTCACCTGTAGAGTGTCGATCGCCTCCACCTGCGATCGCAACCACAGCTCTACCGCCTTTGACAGCACCCGACCAATGAGCTGACGCGGTTTCCCACTCTCCGGCGGCGATGGGGGCCGCTCCGTCCCCGGGGAAACCCTTGGTCCGGGAGATCGTGCAGACAAGTTTATCAAATCAAAACCTGAATTCATATTCAATCTAGATGAACACAGCAGCGTTTTAGCAGGAAAATAGAACTAGCATGGGCGGGAGCGAGAATCAATCGGGATTGGCAAATGCCACCGATGCAAATTCGAGCGGGCCAAAGTCGTGGGTCTTTAACCCCCTTACCCTAGCATTCTCCTGCCCCTACCGGATCCCACTGCCAAGGGTAACTCATGCTATCCGGTAAGATTTTTACAGCGTTTATCCTGGCTTACGATTGACTTTAAATAAACCGATCTTACGTTCACGCCAGCAGCCCAGCGGATCCAGATGATGGATGAAAGAGTGCAAAAAATCCTTTCCCAGTGGGGCATTGCCTCACGCCGTCAAGCCGAAAAAATGATTCAGCAAGGACGGGTTAAGTTAAATGGCCAACCGGTCCATCTGGGCCAAAAAGCCAATCCTCTGCTCGATCGCATTGAAGTGGACGATCGCGCGATCGAACCGGCTCATCGACCCGATCTGGTATATCTGTTGTTGCACAAACCGGCAGGAGTGGTTTCCACCTGCTCGGATCCCCAAGGACGCACCACCGTCCTCCATCTGTTGCCTCCCGAATTGCGGGACTCTCAGGGAATTCACCCGGTGGGCCGCTTGGATTTCGATTCCACTGGAGCCTTACTCCTAACCAATGATGGGATGCTGACGTTCCATCTGACTCACCCGAAGCACTGCATTCCCAAAACCTATCGGGTTTGGGTCGAAGGACATCCGCCGGAATCCATCTTGCAGCAATGGCGTCGCGGTGTGATGCTTGATGGGCGAAAAACCATCCCCGCTCAGCTTCGAGTTCTCGAAGCTGAGCGCAAATCCAAAACCCGCTTAGAAATCGTTCTCAAAGAAGGCAGAAATCGACAGATTCGCCGGGTCGCCGCTCAGTTAGGATATCCAGTGATTCAGTTGCACCGCACGGCAATTGGATCGATTGAGTTAAACCCGCCAGGGCACCCCCAGTTGCGTTGCGGTGAATATCGCCCCTTGAACGACTCAGAGATTCGTTTTTTACGCACTCAAGTCCACCTATCATCAGAGAACCTGCCAGCAACACAGATCGAGGAACAGGGCATATGAAGACACAGAAAAGTCAGCCGCCACTGAATCGCGAGCAAGTACGCGCGACTAAATTGGCCAAAATGGGAGCCGAATTGCGACAACTGCGCGAACAACAGCAAATTCCCCTGGAACAAATCGCCGCTAAAACGATGATTCGCAAGAGTTTGCTGCAAGCGATTGAAGAAGGTCGCATCGAAAAGCTCCCCGAACCAGTTTACATTCAGGGATTTCTGTTAAGATTTGCCGAAGCTCTCGGTTTGGATGGTGTTGCTTTCGCCAAACAGTTTCCTGTAGGATCGAAATGGCGATCGCTGCAGTTTTCCTGGTGGCGTTATTTACCTCTGCCTCAAATCCGCCCGATTCATCTGTACTTGTTTTATATTGTTTTGATTGTTTGCTCGGTTAAAGTCTTATCTGGGGTGATGAATACCACCGCCATGCGATCGCAAAACCCCACCACGGTGCAGGTTAATGAATCGGATCCGGGTAACGGCAAAACTCCCGCTCAGCCGGCAAGTGCTACCGCCGACGCAAGCGTTTCCTCCCCCGGTAATCCAAATAAACCGGTGCGGGTAGGACTGACTTTTCAAGATGCATCCTGGGTGCAAATCATCGCCGATGGCAAAACTGAGTTTGAAGGGACTTTGCCTGAAGGCACCCAACGCACTTGGGAAGCTAATCAGCAATTGGTGGTGCGCGCCGGAAATGCCGGTGGGGTTCTGTTTGCAGTGAATGACGGTCAAGCAAAACGCATGGGAGCACCCGGTGCGGTGGAAGAAGTGGTGGTTCCCGCTGAAGAATAGCACCACCGGGCGATCGCACCAGGTTTTTTTCTCTCGTTCCCAGTCTGCGCTGGGAACCCTAACCCGAAAACTGCGCCTCCCCTACTAACGGCGACGACCATAGGTTTCGGTGTACATTCGCAAGCGATCGCTCACTTGATGGTTTAATGCTTCCTCTCGATACCGCCACTCCCAATTTCCCCCAGCTTTGCTCGGCACGTTCATCCGCGCATCGCTGCCCAATCCTAACAAGTCTTGGAAGGGAATAATCGCTTGATTTGCTACCGAAGAGAGCGCCACTCGAATCATATCCCAATGAATGCCATCGGGACTAATCGGTCCGACATACGCCTCCACGCCTAATTTTTCATGCTCGGGCAGTTTATCGAACCATCCCACGGTTGTATCGTTGTCGTGGGTTCCACTATAAACTACGCAGTTGCGCGTATAGAAATTAAACGGCAAATAGGGATTCCCCGGTCCGGAACCAAAGGCAAATTGCAATATCTTCATTCCGGGAAATTCAAATTGGTCTCGCAGGGCCTCTACTTCTGGCGTAATTACCCCTAAATCTTCCGCAATCAATGGCAATTTGCCCAGTTTATCGTTCACGGTTTTTAACAGGGCTTCCCCGGGCGCTTTTACCCATTTCCCGTTTAAGGCGGTGTCTTCTCCTTGGCGCACGGACCAGAATGATTCTAATCCCCGGAAGTGGTCGATGCGAATTACATCCACATATTCTAACATGGAACGGAAGCGCTCCACCCACCATTTAAAATTGGTTTTTTCCAGTCGCTTCCACAGATAAACCGGATTGCCCCACAACTGTCCGGTGGCGCTGAAATAATCCGGCGGAACTCCTGCCATTTGCGACGGTTCTCCGGTTTTGACGTCCAGGCAAAAGATTTCCCGATGAGACCAAACGTCGGCACTATCGTGAGCAACGTAAATCGGAATATCACCGATGATTGAAATGCCTTTTTCGTTGGTGTAGCGTTTCAGTTCGGACCATTGGCGGAAAAATTGGAATTGCAGGAATTTATGCAAGAAGATTTCGTCACTGAGTTGCGATCGCCATTTTTCTAATGCTTCCGGTTGGCGATCGCGCGTCGCCTCGTCCCATTGATGCCAGCTTTTACCTTCTTGCGCCCCTTTAATCGCCATAAAGGTGGCGTAATCTTCTAGCCAATAGGATTTGCTATGGCAGAATTTTTCAAATTCCTGTTGCTGTTGTGGCGTCGCTTTTTGTCGGAAATTTTGGCAAGCTTTTTCTAATAAAGGCATTTTGATGCCAAAGGCGCGATCGTAATCCACGCGATCGAGCGGGAATTCGGGCAAATGCCACAAATCTTCTTCCTCTAGCCATCCTTCCTGGCGCAGGCGATCGGGACTAATCAAGAACGGATTGCCCGCCATTGCGGAATAGCACATATAGGGCGAATTGCCATATCCCGTCGGTCCGAGGGGCAAAATCTGCCAAAACTGCTGGGCGCTATCTACTAAAAAATCTACGAAGCGATGGGCTGCATCGCCTAAGTCGCCAATCCCAAAACGGCTGGGAAAGGAGGTGGGGTGAAGCAAAATACCGCTAGATCTGGGAAAAGGCATGGCCGAATTACGCAAAAAAAAGATACGATCGCTTTGTGCCGACTCGTTCTGGCAAGCCGACTTGTGTCGAGTCTATCATTTTTATCATGGCCGCGAACATTTTTAGGTCAGCATCCGACCATAACGGTTGGAAACGACCCAGGTCTGGATGGCGATCGCGTTTCGGTGGCTGCTCTGTCCCCATTCTCCTCCCGGTCTGCTTTCTCTACTTTACCCCTGAATTTCTCCATGACTTATCGCAATCCCATTCCCACCGTTGATATCATTATCGAGTTAGTGGATTTTCCCAACCGCCCCATCGTCGCGATCGAGCGTCTCAATCCCCCCTATGGCTGGGCACTTCCCGGCGGTTTCGTGGATTATGGCGAATCGGTCGAAACCGCTGCAGTGCGCGAGGCGAAGGAAGAAACTGGGTTAGATGTGGAACTGCTCGAACAATTCCACGTTTACTCCGACCCGAATCGCGACCCCCGCAAGCATACCCTCAGCGTGGTGTTTGTCGCCCGGGCAATGGGTACCCCTCAAGCGTCTGATGATGCGAAAAATTTAGAGATTTTTCACCCCAACGATGGTTTACCGGAAAATCTCTGCTTTGACCACGATCGCATCCTCCAGGATTATTGCAATTACCGTTTCCATAACTTCCGCCCGCCCTTGTAACCCCGGATTACAAAAATTTAATGGCATAAAATTGAAACAAAAATTGTTGGCAATTGATTCACAAATAGAATAATTCTTAATATGTTTTGCGAATTTATTCTATAATTTTCAAGGTAAAAATAAATCAGCATCGGCATATTTGGCTATCCTTGAAAGGGACAACAAAAAACATATTTGCTGTTAAATTAACTCAGATAAAACTATAATTTTTGCGCGCAATTTCAGGCAATTATGGTCTCGATTTTCGCGCGTTCTTGATGCTCGAACCCAGGGAAATAAAGCCGGGAATTCGGTGAAGGGAAAAAGGCGCTGTCCCGGGGGATTCGGAAATAATGATGCAAATCAAAGGGAGGGACAAGGCACGACCCGTTGCCGATCCTGGATGGCGATCGAGAAGTTATCGAAATGGGGAAAGCGATTCTGTTGCACTTCCGGGAGTTAGAAAGAATGGACGAATCGGTAGTTGAGGGGGGGAATCAGGGAGAAATCGGGTGGCGGCGATCGCCCGGGGTTTCGTGGAGTGGCTGGGGAGGAGGTGCCCCACCCTGGCAACTCCACCCCAAAAAATTATCCGCGATCGGGGGGAAAATGTCACTAATGCTCCCCAAATCCAGTAAAATTATTCCAGCAAGACCTAAACTTAGCGATCGCGCCCACATCTGTCGGAGAATTTCACCCAACTCAATTAAAGAACTTAAGCGAGGTAGAGACAAAAGTCCCGAGCCTGGTAAAATCCAGCAAGCTGTGTTGAACCCGCCCCTTGGCGAGGGACAACCGAACCGGATCCAGTCTTCTTCGCAACGGTTATCACGCTCAATGAGTAAACAAATTATTCACACCGACCAAGCCCCCGCACCGGTTGGGCCTTACAATCAAGCCATTATCGCTAGTGGTAAGCTAGTGTTTGTCGCCGGTCAAATTTCCCTCGATCCCACCACCGGAGAAATAATCGGCCAGGGGGATGTGGAAAAACAGACCGTACAGGTGATGGCCAATATAAAAGCTATCCTGACTGCTGCGGGTGCAACCTTCCAGGATGTGGTGAAAACCACAGTTTTTCTGGCAGATATGAATGATTTTGCCACGATGAATGCAGTCTATGCTCGATATTTCGATGAAGCCACTGCTCCAGCGCGTGCTGCAATTCAGGTGTCGCGTCTACCCAAGGATGTACGGGTAGAAATTGAGTGTATTGCCATGATTGAACAAACGCCCGCATCATCTTAATATTCACGCTGCAGCAAAATCCTGATATGTTTGGGATTTGGTGGCAAGATAATGGTGAATCTAGGGGAGGTTATAAGATTTAATGACGATCCAACAGCCCACAAATACTGCAGTTACTAGCAAAGCGTCTAGTAATACCTTTAGAACCTCTATTCTGAGTGTTGATTTGGGTCGCACGGCGACCAAAGCTTGCGTCAGCCGCGATCCGAACCAAGTGGTTTTTATTCCCTCCAACGTCGCAGAACTCCCGGTGGAGAAGGTGCGCGGCGGGGAGTTTGAATCTCGTCCCACGGATCCATTGTTGGATATGTGGATCGAGTACCAAGGACGCGGTTACGCGATCGGTCAGCTTGCGGCAGACTTTGGAGCCAATCTCGGCGTCGGAGAGAGCAAAGTGCAAAAGGCACTGGCTAAAGTTTTAGCCAGTGCGGGTTATTTTGGTCTGAAAGACGATTTGGTACTCGTGCTGGGTCTGCCTTATCATTCCCAGGAAGAGTTCGAGCGGGAAAAAGAAGAGATTACCAGCCTGCTGACTTGTCCCCACATTATGAGCTATCGCGGCGAACAAGTGCCGCTGAATATCACTAAAGTGTGGGTGATGCCAGAAGGCTACGGTAGCTTGATTTGGTGTGAAGCGCAAGAAAAGGTGGACAAGAAAGGTCCGTCTCCGGATTTTTCTAAGACTTCCGTGGCGATCGTGGATATCGGACATCAAACGTCCGACTTTTTGATGGTGGATAACTTCCGCTTCGCCCGGGGGGCATCGAAGAGCGAAGCCTTTGCCATGAGCGAGTTTTACAAACGAGTGGCAGCGGAAATCGAGGGAGCAGACAGTCAATCTCTGTCTTTGATTGCTGCCGTGAATCGCCCTCGGGGCGAACGCTTCTTCCGTCCGCGCGGGGCGACAAAACCGACGAATATCGACGATTTTCTGCCGAATCTGCGCGAACATTTTGCCCGGGAATTGTCTGGCAAATTAATTGCATGGCTGCCAGAACGGGTGACAGATGTTATCCTGACGGGTGGTGGCGGCCAATTTTTCTGGAGTGACCTCGAACCCCTGCTGAAGGAAGCGAAGCTCAGAGCGCATTTAGCTCAGCCTTCTCGTCAAGCCAATGCGGTGGGGCAATATCTGTACGGAGAGGCACAATTGGCGTCGTCATCCTACAGCACTCGCTCTTCTAGGTCTGGTAGTTAATGGGATTTTGGTCAAACAAGACAAAGAAATCGGTCGAGTTTACTGATGAGGTAGCCGACCATACTTTGTTGGCGGTTGTGAAAAAAGAGTTACAGAAGCAACCCCACAAGCGTTTCAGCGACTTGTGTAAAGAGGCGCTTTGGCAATATTTGTACGTGCCAGAATCGGTTAGACCTAGCCGGAATTCGGCGAGTGCAGATAATGCTGAAGCGGAAATTGCCGAGTTAAAAGGGCAATTGGCTTCTATAGAGCAACGGATAGCCGCCCAAGAGGCGAATCGGTTGGATGCCCTGGAAAGTCAGGTGCAGCAGCTTAGCTTGCAGGTGGGGCAGTTGGCGATCGCCCTCAATGAAGGGCGCGCGAGTTATCAGCCCCCACCCCAACCCCACGCTCAACCGCAACCGCAGCCAGAACCCGAACCCGAACCCGAACCAGTCGGTCCACCCAAACCGGTGGATCCATTGCTCCAGCGTCTCAGTTCTTTTATCGATGATTTTTAAATCGGTTGAACAGAGTATCTAGCGATCGCGTCGCAAATCTACAGGCATCAGGAGTCAGAAGTCATGGAATGTTGACTTTTGGCTCTTGAATTTTTTTGGGCGCTTTCTCCCCTCAAACCCCTACCCATTCCCCCAGCTTTTCTGTCACCTTCCCCCCCTCAGCGATCGCCCACTTCAGAGAAAAATTTACCTCGCAATTCTTCCCCTTAATCCCCAGAATAAAACCCATCACAATGTATTGAATACCCCACGATTCAGAATACCATTCTTTATCAAAAACTGGCGGATAGGAATTTCCCCAATCGCGAAACAACAGTTGCCTTTCTCCCGTACAATAAATAGCCTAGCGATTCGCTCATTTTCCTCGTTTCTCAAATGCACATTCTCGCCCTTTTGTCAAGCCTGCTCATCGCCCAAACCGAACCCGCCCCGGAACCACAGGAAATCGTCAAACCCCAGGAAGTCCGCCCACTCCCGGGGGAACTGGATGACGTGCCCATGTTTAATAGCAACAGTCCCGAAAAAATTGGCACCGAGGGCATTTTACTCTCCACCTTTCCCCCAGAAAACAAACAAGTGCCCGCCGCCCATTTAAACTTCCGCTTTTCCGGGCGCTTCGATATCTTTGCCCATCACGTTTTTGGCGATCGCGAATTGCCAGACCTCACCCCGATGTACCTGGGAATTCTCATCCACAACCCCACTTCCGAACCGGTGACGGTAAATATTTTGCAGGCGGCGAGCTATCTTTCCCAACCCGATGCGCCGTTTATTCAATTACCGCCAATGGTTCCCAATCCCACAGGGGAAGTGTATGCCGGTCCGGGCGATCGCGTCACCACTGAAATCTTGCGCGAACAGCGCCAAGACATTTGGCCGGCGCAACTGACCATCCCCCCACAATCAAGTCAAATGCTGATGAACTTGCCCATCCCGGTTCGCACCCTCGAACCTCCCCTCAACGGGCGTTCTACCTTAATGCGCTTGCGAAGTAACGGCACAGTTTACCTGGCGAGTTTGGCCCTGTATGCCCGGGAAGATGCCCAAGGGAACGAACGAGCGCCCACTTTGGCAGAATGGGAAACCTTGCTCGAAACTGGCGATTTAGCCGGACCGCGCGATCGCGCCCCCACTCCTCCCAACCAAACCTCCGGACAAATTATTTACGGGCGCGTCGCCGGCGTCTCCAAAGGTTCCCAATGGGTCGCATCAATCGCAGATAACCCCATCACCCAAACCCTCGACATTCCCCAACCGGGAGACGCCTTTTCCTATGGCATCAGTACCTTACCCGGTGGTCGATTGCAAACCGGTCAGGCGCAATCTGCTCCAATGCAGGTTAGCTATTCCGACACCGCCTACAGCGCCCACGGGAATTACGGGGTGGAATATCGGTTGAATTTGCCCCTGCAAAATAACACCAACAACACCCAAACCGTAACCGTTTTGCTTCAAACGCCATTGAAAGAAGAGAATTTGAGCAAACAGGGGTTGCGATTTTTGCAACCTCCCGCGCCACAGGTGTTTTTCCGAGGAACCGTTCGGATGCGCTACAGGAACGATCGCGGCATTCCAGTGACTCGCTATTGGCATTTGGTACAACGTCGGGGACAAATGGGGGATCCGTTGCTGACTTTGGAAATGCCACCGGGAGATCTGCGTCTGGTGGAAGTGGATTTGATTTATCCCCCAGATGCCACACCGCCGCAAGTCGTTACGGTGCGAACTCTGGAATAATCCGGCTTTTCCCCACGGGGACAATCCCGCTGTGGAGATGCGTAAGTCACGGGTAGGGTGGGCAACGCCTTGCCCACCCTACAGGTAGTAGTGATTTCTGTCACAGCAAATGCAGGCGGATGTCACGGTAGATGAGTCATTGGATCACGGGAGTTCCACTTAAAAGCGTTGATACTTGAAATATAGAGTTGAAATTCCCCTTATGAACCCGCACTATTTTCTCTCAGATGCCACAATCGCCGAACTGTTTTGCCAAGCTTGGAAAGTGGGCAGCATCAGCACTCACCACCACGAAATGCTCCATGCTTGCTTAGACAATCCCCTCAATTCCGAAGAGGAAGCCGCTCTCAAACGTTTGTCTCACGCCATTCGTCGCGGCTGGCTGGAGGTGGTGGATTAATCTATCTTAAGGAAGATATGAAAGCGAATTTTTTGTGCTAAATCCCTCCATTTATTAACTCCATTCCCTGCATTAATGAACTTCCTATTTGTCTCCTCTTTGACAACGATTTTAGTAAATTGATTTAAAATCCTTTCCTCCTCTCTTAGGCTACAACTGCACGAATTCCGTGCAGTTTTTCTTTTTAAGCTTGGCGCAAAATGCTTTTTTACCGAAGGATATCCGCAAAAAAGGCAGGGGGAGCAAGTGAACGCCGATGTGTTTTGCGGTTTTATTCGTCTTATTTTTTCACTGCAGAGGCAGGAAACGATGGAGTGATGAGGCTGGACAATTAGCCAAGTTCAGGGTTTCGATTGTGGCGGTTGGTTGGGAATGGGGGGAGTGGCGATCGCCCTCGGTACCCGCCATAATTTGTTAAGGGGGAAACAGCGCGGTTGGTTAGGGGGAATTGAATCCCATGCCATCGGGTATTGCAATGGGATTTTTCAGAAGGGGTGTAAGTGTAATGGTTGCGGTGTTTGTTATTTTCCATCCGCCAATCGGAGTCAAGTTAGGATGTGGCGATCGCCCGGAGGAATTTTTCAGCACATGTTGCCCTTACATCTGCTGCGTGGCCTCCCGTGGTTCGCGCAACAATTCCGGCAAAAAATCTAGGGATATAATCGCTAAAAGTTCAAGTCAAATCCCTGGAATTGCGACAGCCGTATGTTAAATTAATCAAGCAAGTTGGACAATGTTGTGCTGAGCAAGGCAGTAATCCACCCAGAAGCTTTGGTGCTGACGTCGAAACTGTTCCACCTTCACTGGGAGAGTGCTGTACGGCAGCACATTTGGCTGATTTTGACCTAGGATTAAATTTGGACTAAATTTGCGCTTAAGTATTCCCCCCAAAAGCCAAAAGCCGCATTATCGCATGCGACATGAGCGACGGAGAATGCGGGGTAAGTTTATGCTGAAAGCGTTATGTGGCGTGATTGTCGTGGGATGGGTCACCAGGGATTCGAACCCTGAACCAGCGGATTAAGAGTCCGATGCTCTGCCGTTGAGCTAGTGACCCGATAACCTATATCATACCACAGAAATGGGGGAGAAGACAACTGGCGAGAGTCACAATTTGTTAACGGGCAGTGCTGGCGATCGCGGTAGTCGGCAAAAAGTGGTTTTCCTGCAAAATTTGGTAAAGATTGACATCCGTTTCGAGCAGAGAGGCATGACCGCTTTGGGGGAGCAAGACCTGCTTGGCATCGGGGATGTAACGAACCAGGCGAGTGGATTCAGCGGCGGAAGGCAAGAGGCGATCGGCGGTGGCGGCGATCGACAGAACTGGTTGAGAGATTTGCGCCAGTTCCTCGGCGCTGATTTCAAAATCTCGCAATAAATTCACCCGCCAAGCGCTGATGTGCTGGGGAACCGACTGCATCGCGGCGAGTAGAGCCTTGCGTTCGCGCGGTCCGATGCGGCCCAGGGCGGCCAAAAACGGCAACAGAGCGATCGCCGAGAGGGGATAAAATGCGGGAGGCAACCAGGCGCTCACGTGGGATCCCATATGCATCCAAGGGCGTTGATTAAAACAAGACGCCGGGTTGACCAAAATCAAACGGTGAAACAAGTCTGGAGCTTTGAGAGCCACTTTCAGAGCCAAGCATCCGCCAAACGACTCCCCACACAGATAAACCACTCGCCGAGGATGCTGACGCAACTCGACTCTGAGCAATGCCACTACCTTTTGCGCGAGCAGATCCCAGGTAGAAACGTCATTTGGGGGGATTGCCAGACAGCGGATATCGAAAACATTTCCCAAACCGTTGTCGAGCTGCAATTGTAGCAACTTGCCCGTGCCATCCATGCCGGGTAAAAACACGAACAACGGCTTTTCGGGTTGGATCGAGAGCGCAGTTAAGAAGTGAAACGTAGAATGATTATCGCGTGGCATGATTGAGGAAAGAGTGTCGGGTTAAAAATTGAGCAATAGGAACAGTGGCGATCGCCTCTGAGGGGGGGGAACAGACCCGGGAATTGTCAATGGGGGAGACGGGGGAGGTTCTCCCTGAAGGTGCCGGGAAATCATCAGGAGAGATCGCCAAGTAAAGCGGAAATTTCCGAGTCACAGTAATTCATCAGCTCGTCGATTTGAGTTTTTGCCTGTTTGCGGGAGCAATGTTGCCAGTGGTGGGAGGGAATCCAGTGGGGACGAGCGATCGCCACATTCACCCGACGATAAAAGACCACCGGGTGCCAGCTATCTTGCTCGAAATCCGGTTCTGAGGGGTCAAACCAGCTCAAGACGCGCACCGGGATTGCCGAGTAAACTTGTTCTTCGATGGGGGCGATCGCCACAGGTAACACGACTAAATCCGGTACCCGGGCAGTGAGCGCCAAGTGCGCGAATCCGGGGTGAAACGGTTGGACTTGGGTGGGGTCGGTGAGGCGCACCATCGGCGAAGCGCCTTCGGGAAACACGCCAATGGCTTGTTGCTGTTGCAGCAGAGTTCTGGCGCGGCGGAAAAACCGATGTTGCTGCTGACCCTTCGCTTGCAAGGGGAGGCAACCCAAATGGTGAACGAATTCGCGCAAGACGGGCACTTGGGTCATGTAATGATGGCAAGCGAAGCGAATCGGGCGTCCCAGTGCAGCCATCAGCAACGGTGCATCCATAAAGCTGCGGTGATTGCTGACGATGAGCGCCGCACCCCCGGTGGGAATGCGATCGGCGTAATGGACAAACATGCGAGTTCCCAGGGTGGCTAGGAAAGCGCGAGAAATTTGCAGCGGATCGTTGAATGGCATCGATAGAATAGAAAGATGGCCTGTGACGTACTCCCGACGCCGACCGCTTAGGCGGTACGGCGCGGGCTTCTGCGCCCAGACCTTTGAGATCTGGGTT
>NZ_JAYFEQ010000241.1:0-965 GCF_055795085.1 Phormidium sp. CCY1219
TCGAGTTTGGAGTAAATTTCCTTGGATACTACTGTGCTGTAATAGTTACTCCATCCTTTTATGACTGGATTTAGGTGTTTGATTAATGCGTATTGTGGGGCTGTTTTATAAGCCTTGATAACCGCCTTAATTGCCTTGTAATGCTCCTTGACTGACTCCTTGCTTGGTTTTATGTTAAGTTGGAATAACCGCTTTCTCCCCATACCAATATTCGTGGCCCTGTGTTTGCCAACTGTATAATGGCGGATATTAAAACCTAAAAAGTCGAAACCTGGCTCTCCCCCTTCTTCCGAGAATTCGTGGGTATGGCAGATTCTTGTCTTTTCGGGTTTGAGCTTTAATCCAACTTTTTTAAGCCATTGTTCAATCAAGTCACGGGCTTCTAGTATGACTTCTTTAACTGGTGCAAGTACCACGAATTCATCGGCATATCGAATGATTTTCGGGCGATAGTTTTGTTCTTGCTTTCCATCAATGTATTTGGTTCTAGGGAAAGCATTAACAACCGAGTTTATCATCCCATGTAAGGCAATGTTTGCCAGGAGTGGGCTAATGACTCCCCCTTGTGGAGTTCCTGACTCTGTTACCTCAAATACGCCATTGTCCAAAACTCCGGCTTTGAGCCATTGTTTAATTCTCCGTTTGTGCACGGATGGACAATCTAGTTTGGACAGCAAGTAGTCATGGTTAATTCGGTCGAAGCATTTTGCAATATCTGCATCTAGTACCCAGTTAGGTTTCTTATGAACCTTCTTGAATATGGCGTCAATTGCGTCATGCGCTGACCTCCCTGGCCTGAACCCATATGATTCAGCCTCAAATCGAGCTTCCCATTGCGGTTCCAGTGCCAGTTTAACCAAGGCTTGCTCAGCTCTATCCTTTATTGTCGGAATCCCTAAAGGACGCTTTTCATCACGACCTGGCTTAGGAATCCATACTCTGCGTAAGGCGCGGGCTTTGGATTT
>NZ_JAYFEQ010000242.1:0-4062 GCF_055795085.1 Phormidium sp. CCY1219
TGTAAGGGGGGCGAATTCCTCCCCATACATAAATGACAGGGGTTTCCATTCGCCCCCCTTACCAACCCCTAATTTTCTATGAAAATCAGAACTCGCATCCAACGCAAAGAGAAGAAAAAAATTCCCTTGCCGTCCACATCTTACTCGCCGATACGATCGCGTCCCTTCACCCACAGCGCCGACAGCGCCTCGCGCGCCACAGATGCCCCCACGGTACAAACCTCCCCTTCCGGCGGTCATCACTTGGCCAATATCTCGATTTTACCTCCGGAAGAAGAACCGCAATTGCAAGAGCTTTCCATGCAATCTAGGGATTCCGAAGGGATTCAGCTTCAGGCGGAGGAGGAAGAAACTTCTGCTAATCCCCAGTTAGAAGAGAGTCTCGAAGTATTGCAAGGCAACGAACACTCCGAGACGATTCAACGGGCAGGGGGAGGGCGACATGCGCCAGTAGACGATCGCCACAATATCACCGACCCCTATCTGGAGCCGGCCCGCTGGTTGGAAACCTTGAAACGGGAACGAGTGGCGGATTTGTTTCGCACGGCGGGCGGATTGGACGGGCACGTGCAACAAATTCAAGGGGAGATTAATCGCCTGATTAGCGATCGCAATCAACAGCAAAAATTGTCAGGTAAAACCGGGGAAGAAACCGTAGAATATACCACCGCCTTGGATTCCCTGCGTCAGGCGTTAATCAGTAGTGCCAAAGGGGCGACATTTGATTTTCCCAAGTTTGGCTTAACATTGACTCCCCTGGCCTCGGATCTTTACCTAGAACGAACGAACGGCAAGTTAAAAGTGGATGGGAAAGCGGTGTAGTTGGCCGGGGAAAATGGCGATCGCGACTTTTTGGGAGAAAAATTGCGATCGCCATTTTCCCATCAGCTTAAATTCCCGGAATTTCCGAAAGCTGGGATTTATATTCTTCTACTTTAAAGCTTGTCGCCTCTAGCCATTCTTCTACAGTAAAATCGTATCCATCCTTTTGCGCCATTGCCACTAAATCCTCTAAACTAGAAGCCGTATTGTACTTGTCCTTCAGTTCGGGATAGGCTTGAACGTCTCTAAACAACCTAACTACTTCATTTTGTGCCATTTTTCCAATCCTAAGCCTAGGGAATTGCTAGGGTTAGCATAGCAAAATAATGCCGCCACTGTCGAGAAAAGTTTTGTAAAGATTTACAGGGAGAGCATGTCAAAAAAACTGGGCAAAGAAGTGCTAAAAGAAGCGGGGCGTAGAGAAGCAGCGCGCGCCGCCACAAAAGCGAGTGGTGTAAAGCGGGGATTTACCGCCGGACTTACCCGTTTGGTGCCCATGCGAATGCGATGGATGGTGCCCTTCGTCAAGCAACACCTGAAAATTAGCCCGCCGAAACTGCCTCAGTTCAAGTCCAAACTGCCCTTTAAACTCTTCAAAAAAGAGACAGAAGCGGCGGAAGAAACGCAACTCGCCCCGGAGTTAGAAGCCGAACCCACACCGGTGCAATTGCGCCAACCGATAAAACCGCTTTATCCGAAATACAGTTGCTTGCGCGCGAACCCGCTTGCTTGTGAAGTGCCGCAACAGACGCAGGAAGAACGACCGAAAGCGAAATTTTGCCGGGAATGCGGGTTTCCGGTTCCGTTGCCCATGGAGACCCAAATTCAGGGAAGCCGGGGAACCTATCAAGTGGAACGGTTGTTGGGTTATCGGAATATGGGGCGATTGTACGAAGGGATAAAATTGAGCGATCGCCAACCAGTCGTTATCAAAGAATACCTGTTCCCCAAACGCTATTTTAATAAAGAAGAAACCCGTCAGAGAAGAGAGTTATTTTTGCTGTTTTCCCGGGTGAGTTTGGCTGATGGTCGGGTGCAAGACCCGCGCCTGCTGACTCCTACAGAAGCGATCGCCTCTCCTCTAGAAAACCGCTGTTATCTCATCACCCAAGGGAAAATCGACAGCTTTCCCACCCTCGCCAGCTACTTATTGCAAACCGGACCGCTGAGTAGCTTTCAAGTGTATCAAGCCCTCGACCAAGTATTGCAAAGCTTGCAATTTCTTCACGGACAAAAATTTCGCCTGCACTCCGGTCTCGTCAAACCGGGAATTGCCCACGGAAATCTCAGTCTCGATAGTTTGTTAATCGTCCCCCATTTGCAGGGATTCTTTATCTATCTGTGCGATTTAGGACTGTGGGAAAATCCCTTTCATCCCATCCTGCCAGAATCGGTTAATCTTTCCCCAGAACGAGACTTAAAAGACTTAGGCTACATTGCCTTTTATTTGCTCGCCGGGTCGGCGGTGGATTTGGAAACCGAACGACCGCTAAATCCCACGGTAGAAGAAGATTGGCCGCCTGTCAATCGGGATTTGAAGAACTTTATTTTAAATCTAATCGGAATCGGAAACCTGCCCTTTCACAGTGCCGAAAATGCCCGCCAAACGTTATTGAAACTTCCGATAAGCGCGGGGGAAATCCAGTCTAGTTTGGCGAACAAATCTGCGCCAAACGAACTGATTACCGAACCGATAAGCGAGAAAAAGAAACCTTGGCGGCGGATTTTGGGGGTTTCCCTAGGGATTTTGGGTGTGGTGTTATTGGGACTGCTGATTTATTGGCTGGTTACGCGAAAAGAAACTAGGGCCACCGATGAGCAAACTCAGTGCTGTATTGAAAATGTGGCGGGGATTCCCTTGGGAGATTTTATCTATACCACGGTGGAGAGTGGGATTTGGAATTACGTGTTAGACCAACCGAATTTAATTGCGCGGGGGAAAACTCTAGAGTCAGAATTGAGACTGCGGATAAGTCCTCCTGGGGAAGAAGGAGAACCCGCGCCGATTTCGTTTCGCGCGCAAGAAGAACCAAGCGCGACTGAAGCGATCGCGCAAGTGTTGTCTCAATCTGCCGATTTTGCGATCGCCAATCTCCTGAGCGCCAAAGCAGTTTATGGGGATTTATTCTATACCGAATTGGGGTACGAAGCATTTGCCTATGATGGGATTGTGGTTTTCGTCCCCTTTAGCTATGCGCGGCGAGAAAATAGCTTGCCTCACGAGTTAAATGGAACCATTACATTCGAGCAATTGCGGCAAATTTACACTGGAGAGATTACCAATTGGTCGCAACTGGGCGGACCGGATTTAGAGATAAAATTGTATGTGCCTGTAGAAGAAGAAGCGGTAAGGATGTTCGAGTCGAGGGTGTTAAAAGATAGAGGCGCGATCGCTCAGTTTCGCGCCTTACGCCAAAACCAGACACAACCGGGAAGTTTCGCCGTCACCCCCGCGAGAATTACCTCCCTTTCCACCTTCGCCATGTTGCGACAAGTGATTCGCGATTTTGAAGATAATACTATTGGCAGTATTGGATTTGGCAGTTTGAGCAAAGTCTTCGGTCAATGTTCCGTCTATCCATTGGCGATCGCTCGAGATAATTCCTCCCCCATTTCTCCCCTAATTCACCCCCAACTCAATCAACCCATCACTCCAGACAGCGATTTATGTAACGATAAAGGCAGTTATTTCCCCAACGCCGAAGCATTTCGCAACAACCGCTATCCCTTAGCTTATCCCTTAAGCATCATTTATTTGCGAGACAATCGATTAGAACCCGTAGGGGAAAAATTTGCCGAAATCCTCAAAACTACCGAAGCTCAACGTTTGATTTATCAAACTGGACTAATTCCCCTCAATCCTTTACCGCCACGGTAAGGTTTGGTGGTCATTGGTCATGGGAGAACAGGTCATTGGTCATTGGTACTTCCTCAAATGACCTATTAAAAAAAAACTAATTACAAATCACCAATAAAAAACGACAAACAACAAATGACAAACAACAAATGACAAACAACAAATGACAAACAACAAATGACAAAGGACAAAGGACAAATGACCAACGACCAATGATATTCGACCTTGGTCTAATATAGCTGCTGAGGGGGAAATTCTAAACTGGGGGTAAAATTGGGGGGGGGAGAGTTCGACATTTAGGGGGAACCGATGGCGAAAAGTAATTCTACTCAGACACATGGCCTCAACTATATTACGGCCAATCGATTTTATGTAGAAATGGA
>NZ_JAYFEQ010000243.1:0-5693 GCF_055795085.1 Phormidium sp. CCY1219
CGCTTTGACTACGCCTTTAAGAGTTCATTTCTGGACTGCTTAAGAATCTGCGCGTCAAAAGAGCCGCAGAGTGTCAAAGAAGAATCCTACCCAACTTTGTTTGGAACAAATGATAGCGCATTCGCGCCGCTACGCGAACGCCTCCTGGGTTCCCTCGTAATCGATAGCAGCAAAATCCGCGATACCCTAGACTACATTAAACTTATTGGTATATAATCATAGGAACCGTCATCCAAAACCTGCCCTTCTGCAACTTTCATGAATGAGGCTATACAATGAATATCTCCGAACTTCAAAATCTAGTTAAATATATTTCCAATGCCCAAGGGGAAAAAACTGCAGTAATTATTCCGATCGAAGTTTGGAACAGTTTGTTGCAAAAAATTACCTCGGTCGAACTCTATTCAACCCTCAGTGGACTCAGCTCCGTTGATGAAAATGAGCCAAAAACTCAGATTCTAGCTGACTTACAAGAGTCTATTCGCGCAGCCAGAGCCGGAGAAACTTACCCGATTTCCCAATTATGGGAAGACCTGGATAGTTGATTATGGCAGAAGTTCGTTTTACCGCACCTTTTAAACGTCGTTTCAAAGATCTCTCTAAACGTTATCGTAAAATTCAGGAAGATGTTCGACCAATAATTGAGACTTTAGAAGCCGGAGAAATTATCGGCCAACAAATTGCTGGTACTGATTTTACTATATTTAAAGTTAGGTCGAAAAATAGCGATATTCCGACAGGCAAAAGTGGTGAATACCGATTAATTTATCAGTTATCTTCACCTGAATGTATTTGGCTACTGTTAATATATGCAAAATCCGACCAAGAAGATGTCACTATAGCAGAAATTAAAGATGCGATTTTGAATGCTTAATTTAGATACCGATTGATAATACTGTCGCTTGCCATAATTTAAACACATTGACCCAGAGCAATGCCCATATTGAAAACCTTCGCCTTGGGCGATCGCTCGCTGACATCATGCCGTAAATTAAATTGCGATCGCCTACGGCAACGCGATCGCTCCCTCTCAACACCCCCACCATCGATCGCCTCCTCGGTTCCCTAGTCGTTGATAGCAGCAAAATCCACAATACCCTAAACTGGCGATCGCCCTTTACGATAGATGAGGGTCTCCAGCAAACTCTTCGTCCATCATGCGACTCCTGATTCTATCGATTGCCACCTTCATCCTCAGCCTCCTCACCACAGGCTGGCTCAAACAACGCTTCAGCCAAAACCTCCTAGACATCCCCAACGATCGCAGTTCCCACAGCCAACCCACCCCACGCGGCGGCGGCTTGGGCTTCATCATTGCCTTCGCCACCACCACCCTCCTCACCGCCATTATCTCCCACTCCTTTCCCCAACTCTCCCCAGTCAAAACCTTACGCCTAACCCCCCTCCAACCCTTCCTACTGCAAATTTGGAGTATCCTGACTCCCCTAGCCATCATCGGTATCCTCGACGATCGCCACAACCTCCCCGCATCTATCCGCTACCTCATTCAACTCGCTGCTGCCGGTATCGCCGTTGCCTGTTTTGGCCCCTTCCCTCAACCTTGGCTGACTGGCTTCGGCATCACCGGACAACTCACCGCCTACATCCTCACCCTCATCGCCATCACCGCCCTGATTAACTTCTACAACTTCATGGACGGTCTCGATGGTCTGGTAGCTGGAGTCACCGCCGTGCAACTGGGCTTCCTCGCCCTCTACCTCAACCAACCCCTCTGGTGGCTCCTGGTTGCGGCTCTCCTGGGCTTTCTGTGGTGGAACTGGTCTCCTGCGAAAATCTTTATGGGTGATGTGGGCAGTACCGTCCTCGGCGCAACCATAGCGATCGCCCTCCTCAACGCAGACAATCCCATCCAAGCTTGGACAGCCCTCGCCATCACCCTCCCCCTCACCGCCGACGCCATCTATACCCTCATCCGCCGCCTCATCCGCCGGGAAAACATCTTCAAAGCCCACCGCAGCCATTTGTATCAAAGATTGCAGCAGTCCGGTTGGACTCACGCCCAAGTTGCCAGTACCTATATTGGGGTCACTGTGCTGATTGCTGGGAGTATTCTGGTTTGGGGTGCGATTGGTGGTTGGATAGGTTTAGCCCTTGTGGTGGTGGGGATAATAGGAGGAGAGGTTTATTTGAGGGGAGAACGGGAAACGGGTCAGAAATCTGCTTTCTAGACGTAAAGATTGGGGGTTTGGCTAGAATTCCGGCAAGAAAGCCGGTTTCTCAGGGGCTATTCAGTGGAGGTTGTTTGGCTAATGACAGTTGTGCGATTTCCTTGGGATGAATTTCCATCGGTATGGATTCATGCCCCAGAATTAGAAGTTAAAAAGCATTTTGCCTACCGTGCAGCCAAATCAGGAGACCCTGATGCTGCTTATCAGTTGGTGAATGAGATGCTTTCAGAACAAGTAGTAGAGCAGTTGGCATCTACATTTGAGGGCACCCAGGTGACATTAGTTTCAGCCCACGCGATTGAGAATATCGGTGTGAACGCAATTCCTGAAGCATTAGCCAATTGCCTAGCTCAGAAATTACATTGGCGGGCCGACAGCAGCATCGTTCAAACGAATATTGTCGCCCATACAGGAGCCGATGGGTTTTCTCCTCTTGCCCGACAAGCTAAGTTTGAGGGAAAAGTTATCCCAGACAAATGTTATCTTTTAGTTGACGACTTTATAGGACAAGGTGGAACCCTCGCCAACCTACGCTCTCATATTATTCAGGGCGCAGGAAAGGTCATGGGTGCAACAGTCCTAACGGGCAAACCTTATTCAGCCAATCTCGCTTTAACAGAAACCAGTCTAAATGCACTGAGGTTAAAACATGGATGCGAACTTGAACAATGGTGGCAAAACCGATTCGGCTTCAACTTTGACTGCCTTACAGAGTCTGAAGCACGTTACTTGCTCAAAACCCCGACAATTGACCGAATCCGAGATAGAATTGCTCAGACAGAGCAAAGTTGAAATTGCCATGCGGGTTAGGGAGCTTTCTCAGTTAAGTAAAACGACGGAGCATTAACAACATTCAGGAGAACTCCCAATCTGAGTCAGGGGTGGCCGGTGCGATCGGATCGTCAAGTAGGCGAACTGTACCCGCTAGTTTTTGAGAAGGCTGGCGACGTCTTGGAGTGGCAACGGCATCCTCGGACATGACTGGGAGGACGATCGCTTCATATTGGCGATCGCTGGTTAAAGAAGGCGGTAGATCGATAACCAGTTGACCATTCACGGGTTTGGTAATGATTCGTAGCGCTTCCATAGCCACCTCCGGACTCGGCACAACGCCTAGATTCTAGCACTAGAACGAAAAAGTTCTGAGGCTGTGAAAATGATACCGTTTTTCTAAAACATCGCTCGATATACCTGGTAGGGACACAGCACTGCTGTGTCCTCTTTTATCGGGAACAGAGGTATGGATGGGCGATCGCTTGTTTACGCCCGAAGGTTAAAACTATAGATGAAAAGCGATCGCATCCTCGCAGAGGACAGGGTATTGCCTAGTCCTCGATCGAGCAAAGCTGAGGTTTATTTGAGTCGTCAGGTAAGCCAAGATTGGAAGATCGCAAAGCCGCTTTATTCGGCGTTTTATGCTATCGTGAGATGAAAGCACAATGATAGCAAAGCTTCTAACATGGCTAATATCAGTGTCAGAGGAATTGAACCGGAAACCCTCTCCAAGCTGAAAGCACTGGCAAAAAAAGAAAACACCAGCGTCAATGCCTTAGTTCTGCGTCTGCTCGATCGCAGTGTTGGTGTCAGCCCGGAAAAACCCCTCTACCAGCGACATGAAGACCTGAGCGAATTAGCTGGTGCTTGGAGCCAAAAAAAAGCCAAGGAATTTGAGGCCAATACCGCCTGCTTTCGCAACATTGACCCACAGCAATGGCAATAAATTGTGCGACCCATTTTGCTAGACACCAAATGCCGTAAATTGCGATCGCTCATAACGAGTCGGACAGACAGCACACAGAAAGAATATCGCGATCGGGATACAGCACTGCTGTGTCCCTACGGGTTTTGGTAGAGACCCCTATAATGCAGATTATATGTAAATCTCCATCCCTATCTGATGACCTTTAACACCCAAATTGATATAAACGCTCAACGGCGAAGACAATTCATTACTCTGGTGATGAAACGAGTTCAGCCGGGGACGGGTAGCGGTCTGGATTTTCTCAACAAACGCACCTGGACTTATCCCGTGACCGATATTAAAGCAATCGTTACTAAAACTCCATTTGCGATCGTGGGTGGGATTGCCACCCGGCTTTATATGCCGGAACGAATGACTTTAGATTTGGATATTTTAGTTTGCGTTCGAGATGCAAAATCCCTGTATGCAGAACTAACAAAAGCAGGCAGTCAAAAAATTGGAGAATTAGCCCTTCCAAGGAGTCAGTGGGAATTACCGGATGGAACTTCTCTCGATGTCCTCGAATTAAATGCGGATTGGGTTCCCGAAGCGATCGCTACTCCGAACATAGCTCCAAATGGCTTGCCCATTATTGCCTTACCCTATCTAGTTCTGATGAAATTACAATCGGCACGAACCCAAGATTTGAGTGATGTGAGTCGGATGATGGGCGCGGCAAACCCCGATGAAATTGCCGAAGTTAAACAGGCGATCGCCCAATATTTGCCTGGAGCATTAGAGGATTTGGAAAGCCTAATTGTCTTAGGTCAGTTAGAACGAAGACCGCCAGGAGAACGTTGATAGGCATCCCAATAAAATAGAGATAGCGATCGCCGTTTTATAGGATCGGTCTCCTTCGTAGGGTAGGCAGGGTGGTAAGAATGAGTCGCTTCCTTTACTGGAAGCGAGCGACCCTGCCCACTCTACCCACTACCCAACTGACGATCGTGCCCGATAAAATTACAAATAAAGCTCACCAACTAGGTTGACACCGATGACTGCTACTGCCGAAAAATCTCTCACCCTAGAAGAATTCCTCCAACAGCCAGAAACCAAACCTGCTAGTGAATTCATCGACGGAAAAATCATCCAAAAACCCATGCCAAAAGGAAGACACAGTTGTTTACAGTACGAAACCTGCAACGTCATTAACCAAGTCACAAAAAATGACAAAATAGCCTACGCCTTTCCCGAACTGCGGTGCAGTTTTGGAAATCGCTCTATCGTTCCGGATATTGCCGTCTTCCGGTGGCAACAGATTCCATTTCTTCCTGATGGGGAAGTACCCGATCGCTTTGACCTCACCCCAGATTGGATTATAGAAATTCTCTCCCCCGAAAAAAAACCCAACAAAGTGATTGGTAATATCCTCTACTGTATCGAACGGGGTAGCCAACTCGGTTGGTTTCTCGACCCAGACGATCGCAGCATTCTGGTATTTTTCCGCGAAGGCCAACCCAGACTCTTGGAACAGAACGACACTCTTCCCGTACTAGAAGGAATCGAGCTAAACCTCACCGTCGAGCAGGTATTTAGTTGGCTAAAAATGGGAGCTTCAGCAGACAACACCCCCTAGAGCTTTTATCAAATGAAAGCTACCGCCCCGTAGGGTGTGTGACCCCCGCAATGCCATCGCGTAATTTGCCCCCCAATCCTCTCCGGGGGCCTGAGCACGAAATGGAGTCATTACGAAAGAAGGACGAGAGTTTGAAAGCTACGTTTTAAAAAACGTAGATGAAAAACGAACGGCGACTTTAGTCGCC
>NZ_JAYFEQ010000244.1:0-6143 GCF_055795085.1 Phormidium sp. CCY1219
ACGCCCTCTCCCGCGCCAGAAGAACCGCGAGAAACGCCCTCTCCCGCGCCAGAAGAACCGCGAGAAACGCCCTCTCCTGCGCCAGAAGAACCGCGAGAAACGCCAACTCCTGCGCCGCAACCTTCTCCCACACCGGAACCGGAACCGATAACCCCCGCGCCTAACATCGTTCTGGCGAATCGCTTTTCCGGGCATTCTGAGGCGGTGGAAACGGTGGCGATCGCGGGCAGTGAGATTATTGCCACGGGCAGTCGGGACCAACGGATTAAACTGTGGGATGCGAGCAACGGGGAACTGCTGCGCCCTCTGGACGGACATAAAGGCTGGATTTGGTCTTTGGCGATCGCGCCGGACGATCGCACCCTCGCCAGCGCCAGCGCTGACGGGCGGATTAAACTGTGGAACTTGCAAAGCAAACAGCTTCAGAATACTTTATACGGACATCGCGACCAAGTGCATTCCGTGGCATTTAGTCCCGATGGCACAAGACTTGCCAGTGGTTCTGGCGGCGTCATCAAAGAAAACGCGATTAAAATTTGGGATGTGAGTACCGGGGAAGAACTTCGCTCTCTGAAAGGTCATGGCGGCACGGTTCTCGCACTTGCCTATCATCCCAACGGGCAGGCGATCGCCAGTGGAAGTGCCGACAATACCATTAAAATCTGGGATGCGAATACGGGGGAAGAACGGCAAACGCTCACCGGCAGCTCGTCTTACATTCGCTCTCTCACATATACTTTCGACGGCGAAACCCTGGTCAGCAGCAGTTATACTCGGGTAAATGTGTGGGATGCGGCGAGTGGTTCGTTAACCGATACCCTAGAGGGACATCAGGGCGAAGTTACCGCGATCGCCGTGAGTCCTGATAGCACCACGATCGCCTCCGCCAGTCGCGATCGCACCGTGAAATTATGGGATGTGCAAACGGGGGAACTTATCAGTACCTTGTCAGCCGAAAATCCCTTGCGATCGGTGGCGTTTGGCGAGGATGGAAATACCGTGGTTGCGGGTAGCGATCGGGGTACAATTATCGTTTGGCAATTGCAATAATCCCCGGTTTTTTAATGGTGGGGTTAATTCATCAATGCCCATCAAAAACCGAGGGACACGGCATTACCGTGTCCCGATCGCATTCTCGATGATTGGATTAAACGGAAATGGGCGATCGCTACCGTTTCCCAAACATGCGCCTAATTTCTGCTTCCGAAACCGAAGCTTGTTGCTGGATTTCGTTGCATTTTTGCTTTTTCAGGATATTCGCTTGCTCTTCAGTTTCCACCCCATCGGCGATCGCCCGCAATTTGAGTCCCTGCGCCATCTTGACGATCGCATTAATTAGCGGTGCATTTTGGGATGCATTGCTTACCAAAGTGCGATCGAGTTTTAAATTATCCAGGGCCAGTTCTCCCAGATACTCGATCGCGCTTTGCCCGATGCCAAATTGAGAAATCGTGGTTTGAATACCCAGTTGTTTGAAAGCAATTAACTTCGATGCCATTTGATTGGCATTTTTGGCATTCGCGATCGTCTCCGCCGGAATTTCCACTTCCAAATATTGCGAGTCTATGCCGCTTCTTTGCAAAGCATCCACCACAATCCGCTGAATGTTGACATCATTAAATAATGCTTCTGACAAACTCACCGCAACTCTTAACCGTAGTCGAGATGCCTGCCAATTTTTCACCTGTCCCACCGCCACTCGCAACATCCATTCGCTCATCTCTGTGAGCAAACCTGCCTCAGTAGCTAACGAGATAATTTTCACTGGCGAAATTTCCCCCACGCGCGGATGGTTCCAATGGGGTACTGTGGCAACTGCAACGATTTTGCGCTTGCGAAGATCCACTCGCGGCTGATAAAATACTTGTAATTGATTTCGCTCCCAGGCTTGGCGAATATCGGCTGCCAGTTGCAATTCTTTTGCAGCATCAAATCCAAACATCGGGCGGGTGTAAATCTGGCAGCGATTGCCTCCTTCGCGTTTTGCTTCTCCCATTGCCACACCGGCTTGGCGTCGCAATTCATCTAAATTGGGGGCAGTGGGATAAAATGAAATCCCGATCGTACCGGTGAGGGGAATCGATTTGCGTCCGATTTCCACGGGTTTGGAGATATCTCTGAGGAGTTCTTCTGCGAGAGACACCGCCGAGTCGCGATCGCTCATTGGCGGCAAAATAATCCCAAATTCATCTCCGCTAATCCGGGCAACGCCTCCCACATCAAACACTTCGATAAACTCCAACAAACGTTGGGCGACTTTTTGTAAAATAATGTCTCCGTTCCCGTAGCCAATGGTATCGTTAATTCGTCCGAATTTGTCCAAGCCCAATAGCAAGAATGGCACCATACGATTGGTGGCATCGGTTCTGGCAATGACGCGATCGAGGATTCCTTCTTTTCCTTCTAACGCTTCGAGCTTGGGCAACCCGGTTAAGGTATCGAAATTTTCTAACCGATCGAGTTGTTCCGAGACTTGTCGCAGTTGCTCCACTTGTTGGGACGATCGTCTCAATCTCGCCTCGATCGCTTCGAGCAATTCTGCCTTAGTAAACGGTTTTGTGAGATAATCATCCGCCCCGAGATTCATGCCCTGTCGCAAGTCGGAGCGATCGCTTTTTGCCGTTAAAAAAATAAACGGGATATTTGCCGTTTTTGGATCTTCCCGTAATTGGCTGAGTACCTCATACCCATCCAGTTCCGGCATCATTATATCGCAAATAATCAAATCCAACTCGTGGGAGCGAGCTTGTACCACTCCTTCGATGCCATTTTCCGCACCAATCGCTTCAAAATCTTCTGCCTCTAGAAAATCCAAAAGGTTGTTAAGAATTTCCGAGGTGTCTTCGATGACGAGGATTTTTGTCATAGCCGTTTTGCTCAAGACTCTGGTTTATTTTAGAGTAGCTTTGCCCAAGGCAGCGCGCTCTCAAATGAGTAGAAAAACACACCGGATGGCAAGAGTTTGGAATTATCGAATCCGATGTAAAAAAGGATTCCCGCGTGGCTCTATTAGATGACGATAGGAGCTAAATTTATTATAATACCACATGTACTCGTAAGTCTTGGATTGGCAGCGACTCATTTAGGCGTTTTTCCCAACTCTGGCGAAGGGATAACGCATTTAATTTGCATAATTTAATGACAAAACAAGCCCAATCAAGTCGGGAATGGCGGTAAGTCAAAACACCGACAGAGACTAAAAATACTGGCCTCGTAGAGCTGATAACATTATCTGAAAAAGTGTTTAAGCGCAAATGCGGCGTAAGACAGGCGGTTGACCTGTGGAGACTGAATCGGGATAAAATATGCAAACTAAGTGTAAAACCAGATTCACCACCAGATTCATCCTCGGGGCAGTTGCGGAACCGGTGGGGTCGCTATTGTATCTACGCCTATCCAAGCAAATCCATCAATCGACTCAACAGGAGCATCGAAATGACAAGGAAACCACTTGATGATATTGAAACTCGGGAGTATTCTCGCTCCCAAATTGAGCTAGAGCTGCTAGATGCAGTGGCGATCGCCGAAGTTCCCTATCCCTGGAATCCAGCGGATCCGGAGACTGAGGCGTATTTGCAAGCAGCAGAAGCACAACTGCCGTTTGAAAATGCATTCGAAGAGCTGCTCGAGGCCACAAGTCCGCAGGCGATCGCCAACCTGGAACGCCTCTGGTCGGATACCGCCGCCGAGGATTCCCTGCTCGAAACCTTGCAAACTGCCTTGCAGCAAAAATTTGGAGCCTGGGTGCCCCACACCTGGTTAGAAGCGATCGCCACTCAAGCGCGATCGCAACAGACCGCCTCGCGCTCTTTTGCCGAACAACTGGTTCAGTGCGTCAATCCCGTGCTACCCCAATGGCCCGCTCAGGATTTACAAGTCTTGGCCAGACCCTTTGCCTATGCCATGCGGGGTGAATCCCTGGACTCCTCTTTAGCCGCACTTACTCAGAAAGCCTGGACGGAGCTATCCGAAATCGAAAAAGCGCGAGTGAGTTTAGCGATCGCCCGCTATGCCCTCTCGCAACTTCCCAATTGATCCCGGGAGATTTCTCTGAGCCACCGTCTCAGTTTTTCAGAACAGTTGTTCGATGCTATAGAGATTTTATCTCAATCGAGGCAAAACAAAAATTTTCTCCGAGCGCCTGCGCGAGGCCATCTCCCCCTTTCCGGTGGTAGCTTTCCGCGCAGGTGCTTGCGGTAACTTGGCAACTCAGGGCATCTGCACCCCAGAACCGATACAATGGTAGAAGGATTTTGTCACCCTAGCGCCAACCTTGCATGAATGTCTTGGTCTGAGATTCCTTGCCTGAGCATCGCGATCGCTCCTTTAAAAACCTCTACCTCGGCAAAACACTTTGCCATATGGGTTCTCAAAGCCCCCTCTCCGGGAGGCTACGTTCACCATGACTGTAGCTGGCCCGATGCCTTAACCCACACCTGGCAAGGGTGGCAGCAGCTTTTTTCCACCCAGCCCCTCTCCTCGGTGTGGAACCTCTCGGCGGCGAATGACCCCAATCTGCTCGATCCCCTGAGCAATGTCGGCAATTCTGGGCTTTCCAGTTACAGCGCCAGCCTCATGCAGGAATTGGGGCTGCAACTGTGGCAATGGGTCTTTTCCGGTTCGATTCAAAATAGCTTCGCCCAAAGCATTGGAATTGCGATCGGGCAAAATCAACCCCTGCGCCTGCGCTTGGAAATTCGCGACCCGGAGTTAATTGCCTTACCCTGGGAAATCATGCAACCCCGTCCCGGGAAACCGACGATTTCTCTTAACCCGCAATTACGTTTTAGCCGCACCACCAGCGATGTGGATCCGCTCGCCCCGCGCCGCACCAGTCAATCGTTAAACATTCTCCTGGTTTTGGGACAAGAGGCGGAAACCTCTGCGGCTACTGCGGCGGAATGCTTGCAACTGGAACAAGAAGCCCTCGCCCTGGCCCAGTTATTGGAAGAATCGGCGCAAAGCTGCGAAAGCAGCGATAATCTCGTTCCGGTTCACTGTCAAGTGAAAACCTTAGTGCAACCGTCTCCCGCCGAAACGATCGCCGAACTGGAAAATGGGACTTACAATATTTTCTTTTATGCCGGTCATGGGGTCTGTGCCCCAGCCGGCGGGCAGCTCTTATTGCAAAATGGCACCACCCTCAGTGGGACGGAATTGGCCCAAGTGCTGGTCCGCACTCAGGTGACGTTAGCGGTGTTTAATGCTTGCTGGGGTGCCCAGAGCGATCGGCAAAATGGACGGGCGATCGAACGCAGCAGTTTAGCCGAAGTGCTGATCCATCATGGGGTGCCGGCAGTGTTGGGTATGCGCGACTCGATTACTGATGAAGAAGCAATTAGCTTTATCAAAGGGTTTGCCCGATCGCTTGCCGAACGAATGCCCATCGATCGCGCCGTGGCGATCGCCCGCCAACAGCTCTTAACCATTTATAAATTCAATCAACCCGCTTGGACTTTGCCGGTGCTTTACATGCATCCGGAGTTCGATGGGGTTCTCATCCAACCCCTCGACTCGTTAATCACCGAATTGCCGGAAAATACTATTTCGGGAATGCGCTCTGCATTTACTGTGGCTTGCTTGCGCCTGTTGCACAATACCCACAAAGTCTGGCGACTTCGCAATGGCATGATGCGGGTGGGGCGGCGATCGGAAAATGATTTAGTTATTCCAGAACGGTGGGTTTCCCAAAAACATGCCGAAATCTTTTGTCGCGATATTTCCGGCACTCGCGCCGATCCGGTTTATTTCTTGCGCGATTTTTCTCGCTACGGGACTCTGATTAAACGCAGCAATGGTTGGCAAAAAGTTCACCATCAAGAAGTGCAACTCGAATCCGGGAGTTTGCTCAAATTTGGCAGCTCTCAAGGCCAAACCCTGGAATTCGTCGTGGAATCTCTCAATCTGGATCCGTGATTGTGGGAAGTCTCAGGGAGTGGGTTCCCCCCAGGGCGGAACCAGGGACAATCTAGGAGATGGTGGGTAATGCCTACCCTCCAAAATGGATAAAGGATGAAGGTTAGAATAAATTGAGTAAAAAAGAGGCTCTCTGCCTCTTGATACTCTTTTTACGAAAGAAAAACGAGAGTTTGAAAGCTACGTTTTTTAAAACGTAGATGAAAAACGAACGGCGACTTTAGTCG
>NZ_JAYFEQ010000245.1:0-243 GCF_055795085.1 Phormidium sp. CCY1219
TCTCATAGCAACACCCGCCGGGGGATAAATCCCCCGTCTAATAGCTCAAGTCGGTTAAAACCGACTGAAATGCTTCTTTGGTAACGTTTTCAGCCGGTTTTTAACCGGCTTTAGTTTAAACCCACGCCGGATCTGAAATGCTATGGTAACGTTTTCAGCCGGTTTTTAACCGGCTTTAGCTATGAGGCGTGGGTTTGCAACCCACGCCGGATCCTCGGGTGACTGAAATGCTTCTATGGTAAC
>NZ_JAYFEQ010000246.1:0-10077 GCF_055795085.1 Phormidium sp. CCY1219
GCCACGGTAAACCGCCTGCAAGCCCAGGTGCGCGGAGATGTAGAGGCTCAGCAAGCCACGGTAAACCGCCTGCAAGCGGAATTACAGCGGAAAGTAGAGGCTCAGCAAGCCACCCTGACTCGCCTCCGGGCGGAATTGGCAAATGCCGGGGTTGAATATCGGCGTCACGAGCAGTTATTTGCAGCCGGGGCAATTAGCGAGTCGTTATTTGACAGCAAACGACTGGCGGTAGAGACGGTATTTCAACAGATGAAAGAGGCGGAGGCGGTGTTGGCAGAAATCCAACAAACCGGTCGTCAGGAGATTGAAGCCGCACGGACCACCCTCACCAAGCTACAGCGCGCCGGTAGCAAGGAGATTGAAGAAGCGCAAGTCCGGTTGCGGAAACTGCAGGAGACGGGGGAGGAGCAACTGAAAGAAGCGATCGCCAATCTCAGGGAGATTGAAACCACCAAGCAAGAGCAAATCACAGAAGCGCGAGCCAATCTGACCCGCATCCAGCGCACCGGGCGATCGCAACTCAGCGAAGAGCAAGTCACCCTGACAAAACTGCAAGATACCGGTGCCGAACAACTGCGCGAAGCGCGCGTCAAGCGCGAACAACTGG
Organism: Phormidium sp. CCY1219; assembly: GCF_055795085.1. NCBI lineage: Bacteria > Bacillati > Cyanobacteriota > Cyanophyceae > Oscillatoriales > Oscillatoriaceae > Phormidium > Phormidium sp. CCY1219. The sequence continues at coordinate 608 of NZ_JAYFEQ010000246.1, forward strand.
AAAAAACCGGCTTAGAGGAGCTTAATGAGGCCAGAGTAGCGCGCGTACGGATTCAAGCCACGGGAGAACAGCAGATTAAGGAGGCAGAATCCACATTACAGAGTCTTGCAGAGGTGAGAACCGTGGACGTGCAAGCCGCCAAAGCAGAGGTAGACCGGGCGTTAGCGCAGGTGGAAGAAGCTCAGGCGAGGCTAGAAGAGGCTTACGTGCGATCGCCGGTGGCCGGTCGGGTGATGGAGGTTCACACCCGTCCCGGGGAAACCATCGGCGACAACGGGATTGTGGAAATCGGCCAAACCGAGCAAATGTATGCGATCGCCGAAGTCTATGAAACCGACATCCAGCGCGTGCGTCTCGGTCAGCGCGCTACCATTACCAGCGATGCCTTTGAGGGAGAATTGCAAGGTCGCGTCGAACGCATCGGCGTGCAAATCGGCAAAAAAGACGTCCTCGACACCGACCCCACCGCCGATGTGGATGTGCGCGTGGTGGAAGTCCACATCCGCCTCCACCCAGAAGACTCCCAGCGCGTCGCCAATTTAACCAACTTACAAGTCCAAGTCACCATTGCCACCGGGAAGGCAAATAATTAATCCCAAATCCCCTCCATCTGTGTCGGAAAACCCTATCCCTAGCTCATCATGTTCCGCAAAATTCCCTTAGCTTGGTTGCAACTGTCCCGAGAAAAAAGCCGCTTATTCGTCGCCTTGGCCGGCATTGGCTTCGCCGATATTTTAATGTTTATGCAGCTCGGATTTCAAGCCGCCCTGCTCAACAGTTCTACCCGAATGCACCAAAATCTGAAAGCGGATTTAGTATTAATCAATCCTCAGTCCAAAGCGTTGATTTCCATGCAGCCCTTTTCTTGGCGTCGCTTGTACCAAACCCTTGCCCTCGAACAGGTAGAATCCATCGCTCCGTTATATTTGGGATTGATTAATTGGAAAAATCCCGTGGAAAAAAATGACCGTTCGATTTTAGTTTTGGGCTTCGACCCGGCAAAATCTGCCTTTAATTTATCCGAAGTCAATGACGCGCGAGTTGTACTCAAACTGCCCGATGTGGTGTTATTCGACCGACTCTCGCGGGATGAATTTGGGCCGATTCCCCAGCTTTATCGCGAAGAAAACACCGTAGAGACCGAAATTGCCGGACGTCGCGTGGAAGTGCGCGGCTTATTTAGTCTCGGCGCATCGTTTGGCGCGGATGGTAATCTCATTACCAGCGAGTTAAATTTTTTGCGGATATTTCCCGATCGCAATTTAGGGGAAATCGATGTGGGATTAATTCAGTTAAAATCTGGAGCCAATAAGGGGGCGGTAAAAGCCAGGTTACAAAGTTATTTGCCCCAAGATGTGATAGTTTTAACCCATCAGGAATTTATCGCCCGGGAAAGGAATTATTGGGCGAATAGTACGGCGATTGGGTTTGTGTTTAGTTTGGGCACCGCAATGGGATTTATTGTCGGGATTGTGATTGTCTATCAGATTTTGTACACGGATGTAGCGGATCATTTGCCGGAATATGCCACCTTGAAGGCGATGGGATATCGGGAAATGTATTTCGTGGCGTTGGTGGGGCAAGAGGCTTTAATTTTAGCGTTATTAGGGTACGTGCCAGGGTTTTGTTTGGCGACATTTGTGTTATATAATTTAACCCGAACTGCAACCAGTTTGCCAATGGGGATGACCTTGTTTCGGGCAGTAATGGTATTGATTTTAACCATTTTGATGTGCGCGATATCCGGAGCGATCGCCCTGCGGAAGTTGCAAGCGGCTGACCCTGCCGATATCTTTTAAAATCGAGGCGTGATGACTGTTCAACCCATAATAGATATTAAAAATCTCAACTATTATTTTGGCAAAGGTGCGTTGCAAAAACAGGTTTTGTTTCAGGTAGATTTGCAAATCTATCCGGGAGAAATCGTCTTGATGACCGGGCCATCCGGGTCGGGAAAAACCACCTTGCTCACCCTTCTCGGGGGTTTGCGGTCCGCCCAAGCGGGCAGTTTAAAAGTATTTGGGCAGCAATTGTGTGGGGCAACGAAAGCGCAGTTAGTGCAAGTGCGGCGCGACATTGGCTATATTTTCCAAGCGCACAATCTCCTGAAATGCTTAACGGCGCGGCAAAATGTGCAGATGTCCCTGGATTTGCATGAAGAATTCGCCGGGGAGAATTTAGGGGAAAAAGCGGCGGCGATGTTAGCAGCGGTGGGGTTAAGAGAGTGGGTGGATTATTATCCAGAAAACCTGTCTGGGGGGCAAAAACAACGGGTGGCGATCGCCCGCGCCTTAGTCAGTCATCCAAAACTCGTTTTAGCCGACGAACCCACTGCAGCACTCGATAGCAAATCCGGTCGAGAAGTGGTGGAATTGATGCAGCGTCTGGCGAAAGAACAAGGTTGTACCATTTTGCTCGTCACCCACGACAACCGCATCCTCGATATCGCCGATCGCATCATTCACATGGAAGATGGACAACTGGCTCCCCATTCAAGCATTGCCCCAAATTTCCCTAACATTGCAGATGCCCACCCCTATAACTCCTAACCAAAACAACAGCTTGCCTCTCATAAAACCAATCCTCCAATCGGCTGAAATCTTCTACCCACGCCGAAGCACTCGCGCCTCGGGATTTTCGCACTCCTTCACTTAACGACTCCGCCGACTTTTCGACCCGCCAGAAGTTCTCGATCCGCGCGAGGTTCTTGTCTTGCCGGTGGTTTTGGTCCGCCTGGTGGTCATATTGGTCATCGAGGTCATTTGACCGGCAGTAGCTTTCTGGCTTTGGTTCGCCGTAGACGCGCGACGAGTGGTGGTGGTGCGGAAGGTAACGTTAACCCCTTCATTCGATTGTTCCAGAACCAACAACGGCGTCGGTTTGGCTTTTTGATCCCAGTGGATATAAGCCACCCGCCCTTGAATGGTGGGTTGCCAGGTATCGTGATCGTCTCTGGCACTCAAATAGGTTTCCAAACAGTCAATAATTTGGCTAATGGTTTTCGAGGTAGCTTGGGTCGGTAGCTTCGTCAGCTTAATTTGAATCCGGAAAAGCACCCTTCTCCCGGACTTGGCAATTTCTCCAATTTGATAGTCCACATCGAAAATTTCATCCACTTGCCGTCCCGTCCCTCGGTTTTCCGCATTCGGACGCAGGGCCACCGAAATTTTCTCCTTGACTTTCACTTTGATTTGATTGACGATCGCAAAGTGGAAGTTCTCCTCTTCCATCCTCATTCGCAGATAGTCCAGATTAAACTCCCGCGAGTGAAGCAAGTCGGGATTTTTTTCCATTTTGGTAATCGTCTCGAGCGCCATTTTTAGCTTCTTTTGCAGCTCTCGATTTTTAAATTCATCAAACTTTATCTTTTTGTTGAGCTTGTCCAATTGCACTTTAGAAAATACAAGCGACCCAATCAGCAAGAGTAACAGTGCCCCGGACGCACCCATCCACAGTTTATCTGCCGCAATATCGGGCAAAGGCGACTCGTTTGCTCCCTGGGCTTGCGCTAACGTGGGTTGAACCAGAATAATCGGTTTTGACATAGACTTTCCCTGGTACGACTGCATTTTATTTTTATAATTCCCCTCAAACTGCGGGTGGTGTAAGTCCGTTAGAGCGCTGGATTTTTCTTCCCTGGGAGGAGACCCCCGGGGGTCGCTAATCAATTGGAGCTCGGGGCAGCATTTGGCCTCGCTTTGGCGAAAACCCTCTGTCACTAGCGTTTTTGCCGCTAAGGGTCATCCACTCAGCAATATTCGCCCCTATTTACACCCCTACTCTATCCTAGCTAAGCTTGCAGCTTGACGGCGAACCGGCGTGGGTGCTTCACCGAACATCAATTGAGTTTTCCTGGTGGGGTATGGCACTGATGGGAGGCAGAGTTTCGCATCTGTTCTACACTCCGGACGATTACAGAACATACCGCTTCGGGGACGATGGGTCTCTTCTCTTAGAGTGCCCCAGCTCAACGGTTAACTTCTCTCCCCTTACCTTAACGGTGCCCTAACAAAAGGGCAACCACCACTTGCCTTGGATGCAAATTCCTTGAATTTCCCCCTGGGATCCGTCGGGGACAGCCCCGGGGAAACTCCCGGTTTTCATTCCCGGATGCATCAATCGAGGACTGGGGTGGGTTCATGTCAGGTTAAGTCTATAGTAAGGGGTAGCGTGCTGAGAATCGATTCGAGGAGAATTTATGAAGTCTTTACCGTTATCTAAAGTTTTGGCAAACTCGGCGTTTAAAACGGTGGGTCTGGTGGCGGCGGATATGGATGGCACCCTGACTCTGGAGGGTAAATTTACCGCCAGTTTGCTCAAAGCTTTAGAAGATTTAGCCGCCGCAGGTGTGGCGGTGGCGATCGTCACCGGGCGATCGGCAGGTTGGGTGAATGGGTTGGTGAGTTATTTGCCGGTGGTGGGGGCGATCGCGGAAAATGGCGGTTTGTTCTATCCCGGGACTGGGGATCCGGTGTTGCTCGCCACCGTGGCGGATGTGGAGACTCACCGCCAGCATCTCGCTTCTACCTTCAAGCGCCTCCAGTCTCATTTTCCCCAATTGCGCGAAACCTCGGACAATCGCTTTAGAATTACGGATTGGACTTTTGATATAGAAGGTTTAACCCCAGAGGACTTGCAACAGTTAAATCGCCTCTGCGAGGAAATGGGGTGGGGATTCACCTACAGTTCCGTGCAATGTCACATCAAACCCCAGTCTCAGGGAAAGGCGATCGCCTTGCTACAGTTATTGCGCGGCTATTTCCCCCAGTATTCGGCGGCGCAGGTGCTGACGGTGGGGGATAGTCCCAATGACGAAACCCTCTTCGACCCCGACTTGTTTCCCCTGTCGGTGGGCGTTGCTAATATTGCCGAATACGGCGATCGGCTCACCCATCACCCCGCCTACATCACCGCCAAACCCGAAGCGGAAGGATTTTGCGAATTAGCCAGTTTGATTCTTCAGCAACAGCGTCAATAACTCCCCCTCCGCCCTGACTGCATCACCTTGGGTGGGCATTGCCCACCCCACTCCCTTCATCGCCTTGTCAGAGGCAATCCCCTCTTCCCTAAATCTCTATTCCATCGTGCAGGTTGCCCCACGCAATCAATGCATTGCTTAACAGTCCTGCCTGCACCTATGGCTTCATTCTACCCTCTGCCCATCGTTTTGTCAAGGGGTTCGGGCAACAATTTCCCGGCTAAAAATTGCAAATAAAAAGCAAAAATATTATTCAATCTGTAGGTTGCGTTCCCCCTGTCACCCAGGGAAAACGCACTGAATCCAAAGGCAACTTTGACGCGGGGAATTGATTAATTTTCCACCGTCACATTTCCCGACACAAACTTCCATTGTTTGTTTTCTTTATGCAGTTCAACTTCCATGCGGTATTGGTTGTCAATTGTTCCGGTAACGATTAAATTGTCTTTCCCGATAAATTCCCACTGATAAAAGTTAATTTCTCCCGGCTTTTCCAAAGCTAAAGGTAAAATGGGATTGCTTGCCAACCGTTGCTGATATTGTTCCAACGTCACTTCTTCGCGCAACTGACTCGATGCAGTTTCGTAAGCTGCCCGGAAATTTCTGTTTAATTCATAGCCTTTTTCGACTCGCATAAAATAAGTAGCAATGGCTTGGTTTGCGGCGGTTATTTCGGGGAGATAGTTATTTAGAAAATAAAAAGAAACGGCTAAAAAAGCTCCACTGAGGATTAATAAAAAGACGGCGACAATCTTTTTAAAAGTCCTCAGGTACCTATCTTCAGCAACGATGCCCGGAACTGGGAAGTTTTTTTTCACCACCAGGGTTTTGGCATAGCGATCGCCCAAGGTTTGGTGTTTTGCAGATAGCAACAAAGGGGCGAGTAACAGGAGCAAATCCAGGGGCTTAAAAATATTTCTAATCAACCCCTGAGCGAACGTAGGTTTGCGACCCCGCATGCTGACCACTTCTAGGCCAAAAATAAACTTACCCAAAGTCGTAGCGAGGATGCCTTCCCCGAGGGTGAAATAAGCCAAAAAAAATATATAGAGCAAGAACAGGTTAGAGAGATTGCGGACGACAATCGTAACCGTTTCGCCCTCAAAGGTGGGCAAGAATCGAAAGCTCAATCCCAAGGGAAACCAAATGATTCCAATCAGTAAAAAGTCTACTATGGCAGAAATTATCCTTCGCAATAAACTGGGAAATGCACTTTGGCGAGAGGAATTTGTCATAAGTTCGAGGGATAGATTGAGAGACATTTTTAACATCATGCCATAGATAGACCAGAATCCAAAGAAAGGCGCGATCGCCACAAGAGATGTTGTGCATGGAGAGGGCGTGCAGTTTGGGCAATGTCAGAGTCATTGCGCCGTGCGGTGAAGAAGCGATCGCATCTTACCACTGAATTTGCATTGAATGGGTGATTAGGGCAGGGGCGATCGCGCCCTCGGAGGCGACACAGCAAAGAAATTCCCCCACTCAGGGTGCGAAGCGAGGGAATTTTGGCCAGAAAACTGGCAGGTTTTGCCATATGATAATGATGGGATAAGCGAAGACGACCCCGAGGGCAGGGAAGAGTGGGCATTGGGCAAGCGCCGTGGGCGATCGCTAGACCGGCGTTTGTACGGTTGCCGGAACGGTAGGGTGGCATACATCCACTTCCAGACCCTCGCGGGCGAGAATCGAATTGGGAAACGCTTGTTTTACCTGTTGCTCAATGCCATCGAGGAAGTCATCATTGTGGATCGGATCGTGATGGAAAATCACCAACTTTTTCACACCGGCTTCTTTGGCCACTTTCACTGCTTCTTGCCAAGTGGAATGACCCCAGCCGACCTTCGGAGATTTGGGGTTATGATATTCCTCATCGGTGTACATGGCATCGTAGATGAACAGGTCTGCATCCCGGGCGAGGTGCAGCACGGTTTCGTCAAAGCGATCGGGTAAATGTTCGGTATCGGTACAGTAAAACACCGAATGACCCTGGCAAGTGACGCGATATCCCATTGCGCTATTGGGATGATTCAGTCGCCCGGTTTCGATGCTAATCCCATCGAGAGTAAAAGGTTCGCCGCAGATAATTTCGGAAAACTTGAGATTCGCCTGCATTCCGGCAAGAGGAACCGGAGAATTAGGATGCAGAACTCGTTCTAAGAAATGTTGCTGCATCGATTCCGAATCGGGGGGGACTGCCCCATGAATGTAAAGGTTATTGCCGCGAATAAACGCCGGGGTAAAGAAAGGAAATCCTTGGATGTGGTCCCAGTGGTAGTGGGTAAAAAACATGTATGCTGTGATTGGCATTTGTGGTTGCAGGGTGCGACCGAGGACCTGCAATCCCGTACCACCGTCAAAAATTAGGCGTTTGCCATCCACGCGCATTTCCACACAGGAGGTATTGCCGCCGTAGCGAATGGTGTCCATTCCGGGGGCGGGAACACTGCCGCGCACACCCCAGAAGCGGACCACAAAATCAGAGGAAGGGTTGGTCTCCATACTGGCTTTTAGGTTGCTTAGATTGGCTCAGGTTGACTACTATGGTATCGGGGAATTGAGTAGGCGATCGCGCTGTAGTGGTAACGCCCTCAATTGCCGATTTGGAGGCATGAGCTGCGATCGCCGATGTGCTACTTTAGCGTGCCCAGTTGACCCTGATGGCGCAACAGATGATCGCACAGCACCAGGGCGACCATTGCTTCGACCATTGGCACCGCTCGGGGTAAAACGCAGGGGTCGTGCCGTCCTTTAGCGGATAAAGTGGTCGGTTCCCCAGAGCGAGTTACCGTGCGCTGCTCTTTGCGAATTGTAGCAGTTGGCTTAAAGGCAACGCGCAGGATGATATTTTCCCCATTAGAAATGCCCCCTTGAATGCCCCCGGATCGGTTCGTCACCGTGCGGATTTCGCCGCTTTCGTCCCGATAGAATTCGTCATTGTGTTCGCTACCGGTGAGGGTGGTGCCCGCAAAACCGGATCCAATTTCAAATCCTTTGCTAGCGGGAAGAGACATGACAGCTTTTGCCAGATCCGCTTCTAGCTTGTCAAATACCGGGGACCCCAACCCTTTGGGAACCTGGCGCGCCACGCATTCCACCACCCCGCCAATGGAATCTCCTTCCCGGCGCAGGCGATCGATGAGTTCGACCATGCGATCGGCACATTCCGCATCGGGACAGCGAACCATATTGCTTTCCACTGCTTCGAGGGTGATGGTGTTGGGGTCGATGTCTGCTTCTAGATGCTGGATTCTTCTAACATAGCCAATGATTTCCACATTGGCGACTTGCTTCAGGATTTTTTTGGCGATCGCCCCTGCAGCGACTCTACCAATCGTCTCCCGCGCCGAGGATCTGCCCCCTCCTTGCCAGTTGCGAATCCCATATTTGGCATCGTAAGTGGCATCTGCATGAGAGGGACGATATTTTTCCGCCATTTCGCTATAATCCTGCGGGCGGGCATCCTTGTTGCGGACCGCAATCGAAATCGGAGTGCCCAGGGTTTTGCCTTCAAACACCCCGGACAGGATTTCGCAAGTGTCCGTTTCCCGGCGCGGCGTGGTAATTTTACTTTGCCCGGGACGTCGCCTGTCGAGTTCTACTTGAATCTCGGCGGCGGAAATCTCTAGCTGCGGTGGGCATCCATCCACAATAACGCCAACCCCGCCACCGTGGGATTCGCCAAAGGTGGTGATTCGAAACAAATGACCGAACGTGTTCCCCATGATTTATGCCTAACAGGTCTGAGAACTTCTATTTTATTTCATCGGTTGCACCGGATTCGCGATCGCTTCAATTCCCCCACCTCTGATATCATACCCCACTGTTATAGCCCGACCCTTCCCCAGTGGCAAAATGTCAGCCACGCCCAAGGTAAAGTCCCCCGATGCCGACTATTTTATCGCCCCAGTGCAGTGGGAGTCATCTCTAGGTCTTTTTCCAGGCGATCGCCCTGGTTAAGATCCATCAAACCCGGCGAAATTAAGAATGCGATCGCTCGCTTTACTTCGCCGCCAATTTAGCAAAATTCCCCACAATATCACCCATCAATTCTCAACAATTACCCATCAACTCTTGTATATAAATAATTTAAAATGCTGCTTGGGGTGCGATCGAGACCCTCCCACCCCGATGATTTTATCGCACCCCCATTTTCTCCCTGATGCTCCCTAGTTCCTTTTTCCCTCTCATCTATTACACTATCGAGAAAACCTGATGCTCACGGACCCATAACCCTACCGCGTGGCGCAAACTAACCCTTAGCAGCACTTTGCTATTATGCGGATTATACCCGTTCGGAAATCCAATGCCTGATTACAACTAAATGTGCCGCTGCAAATTGAGAAGACTTTGACGGGGCGATTTGTGCGATCGGCAATGGCGATCGGATGAATGGTTTGCAGTAGTGGCTCAAAGCAGATTGGGTGCGGTGCGTGACCCCCGGATTTGATTGTGGGGTGTGACTAAAGATTGGGTAACGGGGGTCACGCACCCT
>NZ_JAYFEQ010000247.1:0-1750 GCF_055795085.1 Phormidium sp. CCY1219
GTCATTGGTTCGGGGGTGGGGGCTGCGGTTATTGGTCATTGATGCGGGGAAGGTGGGCTTCAATTATTTATTGCTTATTGGTGATTTTTTGTTGATTTGTTGTGGGCGATCGCTGTAGTTCTTTATTGGTTATTTTTTTAAGAAAAACAACCAATAAAAAAGGTTATCAAGAAACAGATGGTAGCGCAAAAATTTGGAATAAAAACGATTTATCTTACTGGGACAGAATACAGTGTCCCAGTAAAATAAATTATACAGTCACTTGGAGGTTATAAAACCTGGTTAGATTGACTGGTGAACCATTCGTTTGCACAAACCCAGTGCAGCCAATCCTAATAATCCCAAAGTGGCAGTGGGTTCGGGTACTTTAGTGGAATTTCCATTGCCAGTTTGCTTCAAAGCTTCAGTGGATTTAACATCTGCAAATGCTTTCGTAAATGACTTAGCCGATTGACCACCGGCACGAAGTACATTTAAGTCCCATGCAGCACCACTAATCGTTGAGTTCCCCGTAGACCAGGCTAAGTCTACATAGTCGGTTTTCGTGGTACCAAAACTGCTAAAGCTCGACACTGTAGTATTGGAATTCGTGGTAAATCCACCACTTCCATCGGCGATAAACGCATTTCCTTGGGCATCGGCACCAATCGCTCGCTGGCCGTTTCCATCGGTCATTGCATGGTTGACAACCACATTGAGCAAGGCGTTTTTGGATTGAAGTCCGTTGAGGATACTGTTAAAGTTGACATGGTTCGCGCCAATGTCGCGGTCTTCATCGGTGATTAACACAAAATTAACAGCAGCATCATCGCGAAATGAGTAATTGTTTAAGGCATAATCCATCGCCGAATACCCATCTTCAAATGCGCCACTGGCGACGAGAGAGTTAGTGGCACTGGTTAATTCGGAGGCATTCCCAAATAAGTCTCCTCCTACTGACAACGATCGCTCTGTTCCATAAGAGTTACCTCCAAAACCAACCAGACCATAGCGATTTTTTTCAGCGCCAATTCCAACACCTTTCCCTTGCAGAGCCGATTCTAAATCCCCAATGGATTGCCCCAACCAGGCATGTTCGCCATACATAGAGCCAGACTCGTCTACGAGAAACACGAAGTCCGCAAAACTGGCCGCTTCGGCGGATGGTGTGAGGCCGATCGCTAAGGTTAATCCCACACCAATAGAAATCGCCGGTTTAAAGCACGACGCAACTGTAAAAATGTCTTCTGAGATAATTTTCATGGCCGTTCAATTCCTTTTCTGTACGATACAAAACAATGTTTCCCAATGGGTAGGGCATTTTATGCCCAACAATCTCGTGGGAAAAATTTACCTCACCGAATTCACCACTTCGGCATTACCGTTGCCGATCGCCAAAGATATCGCGCGTGCAACTGTTGTTTGAAAGTGGTCATTCGCTGTTGAATGACAAGGCGATTTCCGAACATTGTCTCTGCGATTTAGGTGAGCTGGGTGGACGTGCGGGCTGCAAATCGCCTTCCGTCGTCAACATGAATTTGTGTTCATCTTCTATTAAACCTGTATTCAGTCTTCCGCACATCCGTATTTATACGTATTTTTTCTAAAAAAAATAATTTTTTTATACAAAAATATGCAGCGCAAAATAACCTTATCAAATAAGGCTAAATCGAAAAAATATGTGGGGCAACCAATGGTTATCCCGAGTTTAAAAACGAGATTATGGCTTCATTTTGGCCTCCGAGAAATAGGGTGGTCATTGGTCATTGGT
>NZ_JAYFEQ010000248.1:0-230 GCF_055795085.1 Phormidium sp. CCY1219
AGGACTTAAATGCAATGCAAATATTGCTTAAGTGCCCTGCCCCGATGATTGAATTTCGCTTCTCTTAGCATATCATTTTGGAAAAGCTTCGTCAAGTTTTGCCGCCAAAAAAAAATGTAGATTTCCTTGACAAAGGAGAGGGCGATCGCCTATACTGAACCCGTGGCGGCAACCAGGACTTAAATGCAATGCAAATATTGCTTAAGTGCCCTGCCCCGATGATTGAATTT
>NZ_JAYFEQ010000249.1:0-2275 GCF_055795085.1 Phormidium sp. CCY1219
GTTGGAGGATTTACTAATACAAAGACCAAAAACATACTTCGTTTACGACCACAATTGGAAACGAATTGGGCAATTTTATCCTAAGAAAGTTAAACTGATTCGTCGGTCAAATAAGCTCTGTGTTGTTTAAATCACGACGGTTAAAACCGTCGTTCGTCTTTCCTCCCCGAACTAAAGTTACGGGGAGGAAAGACTCTCGGTTACTTCTCTTGAATGCCAGTGCAAATGGGACAAGTGCATCCGATCGCATCTTGAATGGCATTGTGGGTTTGTGACGCCGCCGGGAACAAGGCGACGCGATCGCTGGCGCGATCGGTCCAGGCGGAGGCGAGAGTGCCGCGCACCTGGGAGAGACTGGTGACTGACGCGGGAGTGCGAACCGTTGCCGGGGCAAATGTCACGGTACCGTGACTTGCCGTGAGAAACGGTTGCGCCACGGCGAGGATAGCGGCCATCGCGAGGGTTAAGCCTAATTTTAAGGCGGGAGACAGTTTCAAGGGAGTCATCATGGCTAGTTTCAACTCAAGTCAATTAAGATGGGATGAACTGAAAATTTACAATAGTGTTCCTATGAGGATAGCACTTGACCCGAAAATTTGCGCCTTGGGAAAGCAAGGGACGTTTCCGGGTTCGATAACTGTTTCCTAATGTCGGTGGTATTTTCCGGTGGTTCGAGAGACTTCTCCTGCCAACCATTGGGAGAAGGCTTCTTCCCGCCCAAATGCTTCCACTTCAAAACTGTTATCTCGGTAGCTTTCACCGGCTTTTTTATATTCTTTAAAATAGTGATAGCCAAACGCGCCCAAACTGCCTAATTCTTCATATTGTTGGCAGTGAACCAGTTCGTGAGCCAGCAGGATTAGTTGTTCCAAATCCCCTTCTTTATGGGGTTTTTTCACGTAAATTACATCGCCATAAACCTGGGCGTTGGACTCTCCTACATTAATTTTAAAACTCGCCGCCACCCAGTCTTCCATTAAAGTAGCTTCGTAAACCACTTTGACGCGATCGACTAAATCGCCAAAAAACGGGCGCAAATATTTCTTTTGCTTTTCCGTTAAGGGTTGAGGCACGCTATTATTGGACTGCATTAATTGAGCGGCTGCTTTATAGGCAACTGCTCCCATTTGTCCCCAAGCTTCTTCGGACATTTGGTGAGGCATTTGTCCTCGGCATAATTGTCCGCCAAGGGTTTGGGTTTCAGGACAAGAATAAGTTGCGCGTTCGGGAATGGGATTGTAAAATCCCCATCCAAATGTCATCAATCCCAAACATGCACCAATTAAGTTAACTCTGCGGGAGGTTTGCATGACCTCAATTCACTAAACCTTCACGATTTGCTATTCTGGGTTATTGGTAACGCTCCCGGAATTTTTGTAATTGTTAAAACACCCTTAAAGAATAGCCAGTCTTTCCCCCCCATCTGATAACGTGAACCCAAAGCAACCCCGTAGATGCATTTTCAAAGACTGGAAGTGTTAGGAGCGTTGGTTGCAATTACGAGTCGCGATTGGCAAGGGTTTCGAGCTGCACTCGGGCAAAATCTAGAAGCGCGATCGCTTCGCTTGCGGTGCCGAACAGCCCAGAGAGTTGACCGTTGCTTTACTCGATCGCTCAAATTAGAATACCCCAGTTATGGCGCATTTGAACGTTTGCGGGTCTTCTTTATCAAAACTTTACCCGATCGCGAGTTAATTTGATAATAAATTAATGTTTGGCTCAACATAAAAATCAAAACTTATGGTCGAGAATCCATCGCGCTTGAGGCGATCGCAAATCGCAAACAGCCAACAAACATCGCCAACGAGTTGCGCGCCAACAACACACCCGAGTCAGTCTTGGGCCTCGACGGTTTCCCTACCCCTGGGATAGGCATGGGGAAGCAAGACTTTTGGGAAATCTGTCATCGATCGCATTTCGAAAGATGCCTGTAGCTTTTTGACAATGGGCAATCTCGCACGAAAACAAAATGCGCCATCGTCGATCGCGCCTTTCCCTCAGCGAGGCAATCGGATTTCTTATGAGTTTTCAAATCCTGCTGAAGTCTTGTGACCTCAGAGGAAATATGCTTGTTCCGAATTGATAGATTGACGCGGGTTGATTCGGTGCGATCGCCCCGGCGGACAAAGCCAATTGATAAATCGTTGCTGACGTCATAGTAGCCTCCGATCCGTTTGGAAACTCCCGTGCTTTAGCCAGGGGAGGAAAAACGAACGTGCGGCTTTAGCCGCCGTCAAAACTATATTGAGAATTGGGTGTGCAGCGGGTTCGGTTG
>NZ_JAYFEQ010000250.1:0-2926 GCF_055795085.1 Phormidium sp. CCY1219
GGAGCCGGATGAGGTGAAAGTCTCAAGTCCGGTTTTGAAGACGAGTAGTTTTGGTGACAGAATTACTTAGTTTAACACTCAAGTTAACCTCTGCCGGCAATCCTAACGCCGCTTTGACCTGATTTTCTGCCGAGGCTGGATCGAGACCGGGATCCACCAACTTGGCAATTATCGTCGTCAATGGCGTGACGACCTCCGACTCTGGGATCGACGTTAGCGGTGTCACCAAAGGCAAGAAGGTAGAAGCATCCACCCCATCATTTAAAATAATCCGGCCTTCCGCTGAATCGATTGTGCCATTTTGATTGAGATCGAATTGTTCCAGTTGAATATCTAATTCAAAAGTGCCATCTGGATTGGTTAAGGCAAAAGGCTCATTGTCATCAAACACTCGATTCGAGTTGGCATCAAAGAAGACGAACCCACCACTAATATAAGGATCGATCGCTTGGCTCTTTTTCGTTGCCGAGGTTCCGAACACTCGAAACTCGGCGAGCTGCATTTCCGCTAGACGTTTTTCGTAAGCGGTGTTCCAAGAGAAAGGCACATAATACTCGGCCACAAAGTCCATTACTGCTTTCACGTCCCCATTAATTTCAAATAAACTCAGGGGATTGCTAATTCGGGAAATAATTTCCGAGGCGCGTACTTTACCATCTCCCTTTCCAACTCCCGGAGTTTCATCCGCTACGAGTTCGGCAATAATGGCTTTGATTTGCGGATACATCTCGTCTTCGAGTGCATTTTCATGCTCCGGTTTGACGATATCGCGCAGTGGGTCGAGAATCTGTTCGTAAGCTTGTACGTCCATATCATACTTATTGGAGGAAATCGTAAAGTCATCTACGATATCCGGATTAGCGCCCAAGTAACTATACTCACTAAGTACCTGACGCATCCCTTCCCGGGCGTTGTCATAGGTTGCAGTGCTAGGCTCTCCTTCCCCCACATCAAGCAAGTCAAACTTCAGATTGGCCTCAAGTCCCCCAGTCAGGTAAGCTTTGGCTACTGCAATACTGACGCCCCCTCCCAGGTTGACACCGCCGGTGAGTTTGAGTTCGTGAACGTCATCTCCGGTTCCATCGGCATTTTGGCGATCGCTCACATAGAACCCATCAAAAATCTTAGAATAATCCGAAGAACCAGACTTTTTCCATTCAGACAGTCCATAGGTATCAAACCCAAACCCGAAATTCGACGTAGCTGCCAAGTCGATTCCGAACGTCCCATTCACGCCAACATTCACCACCGGAATGGAGAAAATCGGAAACTCCTTGCCTAGATCGAATTCAAAGTCGAGCTTCGGAAGTTGATAAGCAAACAACGTGACATCTTCTTTACCCAGCAACAAATCTACCGAATTATTCGGCGTAAAAATCGGCAAACTTAACCCGTCCATTTTGCCAAACAGCTCGAACAATTCCTGGGTTGTGCTGTTAGACTTCGCCTGCTCCAAGGAAGATGCCGTGGTTTTTATTTGGGTTTTCTTCGCGTTTTTTAGCTCAGCATTCGGATTCGTTGGATCGAAATCGAGTTCGTAGTCACCCAACTCAATCGTAATATTTCCCCCTGTATCTGCGAGGTCGGTGAGCAGACCATTGGCTTTGACGATCTGCTCTAAAGAATCGAGAAAGCTAGTATCGATTTCGTTGCCAGTGATAGCAGCCCCCATTTCGAGCAGCGTCACCTTGCCATCCTCATTTTGGTCAAAAAATTCTCGGGCTGGTTGAAAATGAGACAGCGGTTTAATATCGCCATTAAAGACGGTAAGGAGAGGTTCGATGGGTTTAACAATATCGTTGATGGTAGACATCACCGGTTGGGCAAAATCGGCGACGAAACTCCCTAAGTCAAGCTGGATATTGTTGAAGTTTAATTTCGGAACCTGCGGCCCACTCCACTGACCGTTATCGTAGTTTAGCTCCGGGAAGTTGGCATTCAGGTCGAAGTTGTACGAGGGAATAGCCGCACTCTCCCCAAGGTTAGTGCGTGCCTTCAGCCCCAATTTTCCTTTCGTATCTAACGTGGTGTCAATCAGCTCGGAAAGATTGTAGGTGCCTTTGTCAAGTTCGCTAAAGGTCAGTTTTCCATCGTTGACACCGCCTAAATCGGCAGTTAAATCTTGTAGGGACAACTGAAAATCCCCGGTCAGTTTTGTGGGGGTATTCGTGTTGTTTGCCAAAGTCAGTGGCAACAAACCAACATCGGATTCCCCCTTAAAATTATCGGCTAAACCGGCTTCAGTATTAAGCGTCAGCTTGGTATTGTTGGTATCAAAGAACAAACCCTTGTCGTTGAGACCCAATCCCAAGGAAAAATCGTACTTGAATTTAGTATTGGCATCCCCCTGTGCGTTCAACTTTAGAGCGGGCAATCCCAAATCACCGTTTAACCCCACCGTGGGGTTGTACTCTTTGCTGACATTGACGATCGCTTGCAGTTCTCCGTTTTCACCTACAGATTCGGTGACCGTCAGGTTGGCAAAATCTTGGCCCAGAGCGTCTTGGATCGCCTGTTTGAATTTCGCCGCATCCCAAGTTTCCGAAGCCGATAAGCCGGTGCTGAGCTGGTTTTTAATTTTATTGAAAAAATTCGGAACTGCGGTTTGAACGCTCTCACCGACGACCGGCAGTTTGCCTAAACTGTTGGTGAGCGACTCCTGCAGCTTAGTAAAGCCCAAATTCAACGGATTGGTGATGACGTCACTATTGCCGAACGAGATCCCAACCGACTCGGGGGTGGCGTTGAAGGTGACACTACTCGAGTCAGTGGTAGAGGCGCTCGTTCCCGCGTTTCCAGCACCATCAGCGAAATTAATATTGAATCCCAATGCCCCTTCGGTATCGTTTTCCGTCAGGGTATAAGTGGCTTCGTATTGATTGCCACTGGTGTTGGTGACGCTGGCTGTTTGTCCGCCAATCTTGAC
>NZ_JAYFEQ010000251.1:0-14099 GCF_055795085.1 Phormidium sp. CCY1219
GTGAGCTTGGGGAAATATTCGAGCGTAGCAAGAATAAAGTCTTACCAAGCCCTTCCCTTTAGGGATGGGGTTCCTGACGCTCTTATCTCTCTACTTCGCTAGACTTAGGAAACGTAATCGTAAATTCCGTGCCGCGATCGCGCGTCAGTGAAACCTCCCCTTGCAGTTGGTTTGCCAGGGTCATCACCAATTGCAATCCCAATGATTCGGTATTGCGAAAATCAATTGCCTCGGGAAATCCTACCCCATTGTCAGCCACCCTGAGTTGCCAGTAGCGATCGCTGTTTTCCTCAAGCTCTATCCATATTGTCCCCCCATCTCCGGTAGAAAACCCATGTTTCAGAGAATTTAACACCAATTCGTTGATAATTAACCCGCAAGGAACCGCCGCATCGATTCCCAGAGAAATTGGCTCCACATTGACCTGGATGGCAATCATTTCGGAATAGACTTCATAAGAAGCCAACAAATTGGCTACCAGATTTTCCAGATACTCTTCCAACTCAATCGTTGCCAAGTCTTCCGATTGATAGAGCTGTTCGTGAATCAGCGCCATTGACGCCACCCGGTTCTCGCTATCTTTAAAAATTTCTAACATGCGTTCGTCATCGATATACCCCGACTGTAAATTGAGCAAACTCGAAATAATTTGTAAATTATTTTTAACCCGATGATGGACTTCTTTGAGCAGCACTTCCTTTTCCTGCAAGGAGGCTTTTAATTTGGCTTGCGCCTGCTTGCTCTCGGTAATATCGTAGAACGTCACCACTGCCGCTACGATTTGATTGTCGCGATTGCGAATGGGAGCGGAACTTAGGCGTATTGTGCCATAGGTGCCGTCACCGCGCAAGATATCGGCTTCCTCCCCGATAATCGCTTCACCGCGCGCCAGGGAACGGGCTAAGGGCCAGTCTGTAGCGGCGTACCTGCGCCCATCGGGATGAAACCCTTTCCACTGGTGGTATTGGGTCATATTATCCGACGCCAAAAACCGTTGACGCCAGATCTGCTGCACTTGGTCATTGCCTAGAATCAGCTTTCCCGAAGGTGCTTCGGCGATGATGACCGCTGCCGGCATTTGCTGCAACACCGCTTCCAACTGTTCGCGCTTAAATTCTAACTGTTCGAGCAACCCCTGGCGATCGCGTTCCACTTGCTGACGGCGGGTGATTTCTGCACTTAATAACTGATTCGCCTCCAGCAACCGAGTATTTTGTCGTTCCAGCTTTTGCGAATATCCCTGCAATTCCCCATAAAGCCGCGCATTTTCCAAAGCGATCGCCGCCTGAGAAGACAATAGCTTTAAGACTTCCACTCGTTCCGGGGTAAATGCCCCTTCGGTTAGGGGATTTTCCAGATACAAAATGCCCTGAAATTGACCTTGATAGAGAATCGGCAACCCGAGGATTGACTTAGGCTGAGTTTCTACAATATAGGGTTCGCGCGTAAACCGCCCTTCCCGAGTGGCATCATTCAAAACCACCGCAGACAGAGTTTTTTTCACGTAATTAAACAACCCCCTAGGCAACTGCTGAGAAGAGGCGATCGCCATGCCGTTTAAATGCATAGAAGTTTCCCGATCCGTACCGCCGTGGGCAATCAATTTTAACTGCCCTTGGCGCTGCAATAATAAAAATGCCGTCGTTGCCCCTGCATGTTCGAGAACCACATTTATCAACCGATCCAGCAACCGCTCGAACCGGATTTCATCCGAAATCGCTTGCGAGGCTTTTAACACCGTAGAAACATCGAAAGAGGAGGCGATCGCCTGCCGTTGAGTGCGGGTGGTTTGATGAATAGCGATCGGCGAATTTTGCCGGGGAAGTGCCGAAGCGAGAAGCTGGGGATAGCGCTGGGATAAATCGCGCAATTTGGCGATCGCCCCCCAACTTTGATAGGCGAAATAGGCATCGCGCAAATACAGCTGCGCCACCTTCTGCGTACCGCGCGAGATATAAAACTCCCCAGCTAACTCGTTAGCCAAGGCTTCTTCATGGAGATAGCCGAATTTTTGGGCAGCCAAAATGGCGCGATCGTAATGCTGCATCGCCGTCATTTCTTCTCCCAAAACCCGGGCTTTTTCCGCTTCTACCAATTCAAATTTATGTTGGTAATTCTCCGGCGTTCTTTCCATCCAGGCTTTCATTTCGGTTTGATTGTCCCCCACCCTTTGCCAATCGCGCTTTTGTTGCGCCGGAGAAACCGACGGATAGCGAGCCAACAAAGACAATGAAGCGTAAAAGTTATTCACCACCCGGTTAAATAGCCCCGTTACCCCCGCTTCGTATTTTACCGCAAAATCGGCATTTTCCACCGCCTGATAATGCGCTTTAAACTCATAACATAACACGCATTTTGCCAGATAAATGCAGCAGGCAAGCTGTTGGTTGCCATTGGCGATCGCCCGGGGCAAAATTTCGGTTTCATCAAAGTCCTCCCCCACCAATTGTAGGGGGTCGGCTGCCTTTCCTTGTAAGTTTAACGTTAATTGTCGCCATAGGCTGGCATAGTCTTCCTGAAACTGTTGTTTGAAATGGCGAGATAATGCTATCCATTCCCCTTGTTCTCGCGCTGCAACCTCCAGGTTTACTCCCACAAAAAACAACCCCTGATAATGCAGTTGAGCGCTGTAACAGGCATATTCGATATCCCCGGTTTCTAAGCCGCTTTGCACCGCTTCGCGCAAGGGGATGAGGGTATTTTTTAGATGTTCTTTCCAGTGCAGCACTGCGGCATAAAATAAAACATACAGTTTGGACTTGAGCCATTTAGCATTAAAGCGATGTAAGAGCTGCAAAGACAGCTTGCCAAACCGATATCCCGCCTCCACATTTCCTCTCAACCCACACAGAATTACCGCATAATACCCATAGCCATAAGCGGCTAAAGCAGAATTGCCCGACTCGACGCACAGATTGACCATTTTCAAGACAATTAACGGCATCAAAGCCGGATTGACAATATAAGCCGGCGCGGTTATATTCATTAATATCCGTAACGCTGCCAGTTGATGGGCATCGGTCATTTCTGGCAGGGCGGCTAAATCTTCGATGCCCTCTACGGTCGAAGCGGATTCGGTCTGTACGGCGGCGCGATCGATTTGCTCTGGGGTAGGATTTTTTGGCAGAGATACCCCCAACATTTCCAACACGCCCACCCCGATTTCAATGGCATAGGCAAGTTGGTTTTGGGCGATATGATATTGAATTTGGGTTTCGTAAATTTGGACTTTATCCAGAAGCGATCGCCCCCGATCCAGCACCACGTCGGCTAGGGATTCCGCTTCTTGAAAATTGGTGTTTAAATATTCGGCAGCAGCGGCTTCTACATGTAGTGTGAGGGTGAGAGAATAGTGGGTTTCCCAGGCATTTTCTGGCAGCAATTTCAGTCCGGCGCGCAGGTATTTGGCGGCGGATTCATAGGCGCTGGCGCTCTTTGCTTTCTGACCGGCGATCGCATTGAGGGCGGCAAGTTCGAGTTGTCGATTGGCATCGGATATTGCCGATATTCCCAGATTAAATTGATTGACAATCGGGAAAATTCGTTCCGATAATTCGTCATCGGGGGTGCGATCGCGCAGCAGTTGTCCCACTTTCAAGTGCATCTGGGGTTTCTGTGCCTTTGGAATCAGGGAATATGCCGCTTGCTGCACGCGATCGTGAACGAATTGATAGGCGATCGCCGCAGGTTCATTCTCCCTTTCCCACGGGGTGAGGTGGGGGGCATTTTCCTGCAGCTTGACGGGCAGGTTTTCTCCTTCTTTTAACGGCACAATTAAACCCGCCTCTAGGGGCGCGCTCCACTCCCTAGCGGTGGCGGAAAGGGAGCTTTCTACCGCCTCTGCTACCAGTTGTAAGGAAAACTTGACGCCGATACAAGCCGCCTGTTTTAATAGGGTTTGTGCCGATGCGGAAAGGGATTGAATGCGATCGCAGGTCAGGGAAATATCATTATCGGCGATCGCTGCTTGTTTGATTCCCTCCAAATCCCAGCGCCATTGCTGTGCTGAAAAGTCAAACCCGATTAATCCTTTTTGATGCAAAGACTTCAGCAATTGGGCGATAAAAAACGGATTGCCGGCAGTTTTTTCAAACACCAATTCCGCTAAATCCGCGCTTTTTTCGGTATGTACCGTATCGCGAACCAAGGCGCAGACATTTTCCCAGTTTAACGGAGAAAGGGTAATTTTCTCCACTCGCGCCTCGCTGTGTTGAATGCGCTGCAGGGTTTCTCGCCAAGGATGAGTATCATGGATTTCATTGTGGCGATAAGCGGCGATTGTCAGCAGATATCCGCCATTGCGATCGCTCATCAACCGTTCGATTGAATTTAAAGAAGCAGCATCGACCCACTGCAAATCATCCAAAAATAACACCAAGGGATGTTCTTGTTTGCGAAATACGCCAATAAACTGCTGAAAGACGCGATGAAAGCGATTTTGTGCTTCTGTAGGGGGTAAAGATGGAACCGCCGGCATTTCCCCCACCATCCATTCCACTTCCGGAATCACTTCAGCAATTACCCCGGCATTTTCTCCCAACGCCGCGATTAATTTCCCTTTCCACTCCTCAATCCGCGCCGCATTTTCCGATAAGAGTTGGTGCATCAATTCCTGGAATGCCTGAATGAAGGCCGCATAAGGAACTTGACCCTGGTATTGATGAAATTTACCGCCGATAAAATAGGCATTTTCGTCGAGAATTACCGGGTGAATTTCACGGATCGGTCGGGTTTTACCAATGTCCGAGTAACCCAACACTAACGCCATCTCGGTACTCCCGCCACCAACGCGATGAACCGCCTCGGTTAATTGGCCGATTTCTGTTTCCCGCCCGTACAGTTTTTCTGGTATGGAAAACTGCCCGGAGCGATCCAGAGTTCCCGGAGTAAAGGGCTGAATTTTTCCGGTTTCATATAGTTGATGCAAACATAATTCTAAATCCGCTTTGATGCCATAGGAACTTTGATATCGCTCTTCGGGAGTTTTGGCCAGCAGTTTCATTACCATATCGGAAATCGTCTGGGGAATCACGCCGCGTTCCCCGGTGGGGTTCGCCGCGCTAGAAACGCGATCGGGAGATATGGGGGTTTTGGCAATATGGGAGTGAATTAATGCTAGCGGATCGGAGGTGTTAAATGGCAACTGCCCGGTGAGGATTTCATAACAAGTAATGCCAAATGAGTATAGGTCGCTGCGATAGTCTACCTGGCGATTCGTTCTCCCGGTTTGTTCGGGAGACATATAGGCAAGGGTTCCGGCGATCGCGATGGCATTGTCTGGGGTGGGGCGCTGTTGTGAAACCTGGGCGGCAATACTAAAATTTATGAGGGTGATTTCCCGGGTTTCTGGATCGATTAAGAAGTTCTCGGGTTTGATATCTTGATGCACGATTTGCCGATCGTGCAGGTATCCCAAAATAGTAGCGATTTGAATGGCACTCTTTAAAAAGGTGGGAATGAATTCGGGATGGGATGAATCTACGCCTCCCTGCTGGCGATCGCGAATGAAATATTTTAAGGTTTTCCCGGGCACATCTTCGAGAATTAATGCCAACCGATGGCGATAGTTTTCTAATTTAATCGGTTTCACGATACCCGCTGCGCCGAGGGATTTCAGCAGGTTATATTCCGCTTGCAAGCGGGCGTTTTCCTCCTGGGTGGGATACTCGGTTTTGAGCGATTTCACCAAAACCGATGCCCCATCGCGATCGCGTTGACCCCGATAGATTGCTGTACTGACATCTTCTAGTAATATGTGTTGACAATGGTACCCGGGAAGCCAAACCCTCATGCTTGCCTTTTATCTCCAGACACAGTAGCTTCTTTTTCATCCTACGTGCCTGGGGAATCAAATACATCTTCCTATTTATAGATTCTGGTTAATTTAGTCGTCGGGTGGGCATACCCCCCCTACTACTACTTTTTGCCTACGACTCTGAGTCAAAGGGTTTGACCCAGTTTCGCGCGATCGCTGCATCCAAAATCACCCCTGCCACGGCAAACCCTAAAATGCTCTCGATCGCGATCGCACTAGCGGGCAAAATGCTTTCCCAAATCGCCAAATTTCGCCCTTCTAAAGACAATTCTATCTCGATTTTAGCCAGGGCGCGCACCAGTCCAAAAGCAAGAACCGCACCGGATTTTAAATGAACGTTATTGTCGGCGCGAATGATGTAGCGATAGGTGACGCCAAACAAAAACCCCATAAATCCGGCGCTGGCGGTGGTGAAAAGCAGGGGTTGACTGGAAAATAGGGGGGCGCTATTGGCAAATTGTGGCGCAATTATTGTCTCGTTAAGCAGGGCGGTAATGACAAAAATTAGCAAGAATGACAGGGAGGCGATCGCCCCTGCTTTTACCGATTCGATTCGTTCGGTCATCGTTTCCCGTTCTATCGGTAGTAATTTCATCGCGTAACTCTCCTATTTGGCGGCTAAATATCCGTTCAACGCTTATGGATTATAACACGATGGATTGCTCTCATAAACTCCCCCACTTTGCTGCCGCTCGTTTTTTGGAAAAAGCCCTTATAACTCGGGAAGTATTTTTTGTGTATTTTAAAAAATCGCTTGAGAATTTGCTAAAGTTAAGATAGCCAAATTAAATAAACGATAAAGATTAGCAGGGGTCAAAAAATCAAAACTCCTCACACCCAAAAATAGACCCGCCAAATCCTTCCATATCTGCCTATTGTTTCTCGGAGTTTGACTCAGAGCGTTGCGCGGGTAGGGTAAAATAAAAAGTCGAGCCACAACCTACCTCGGACTCGACCCAAATGCGCCCGCCGTGATATTCTACGATTTTTTGGCAAGTGGCCAACCCAATTCCGGTTCCGGGATATTCATCGCGCCGATGGAGGCGCTGAAAAATCATAAAAATGCGATCGAAATGTTCGCGATTGATGCCGATACCATTATCCATCACGGAAAATACCCATTCGGACTCATCCGGTCCATCGGCGCTGCGATCGCCATTTTTTGCCTGAGATTTGCTATCGCTAGATGGGGCAGGTTGCAACATGGCAGAAATATGAATTTGTGGCGTTCTATGTTGACAGTATTTCAGGGCGTTATCGAGCAAATTTTGGAAAAGTTGCTCCAGTTGCACCGGATCCGCCATCACCGTGGGCAAGCGATCGCAAGTAATGCGCGCCTCGCTTTGGGAAATCGCATTTTCCAAGCTCGCCATCGCCTCTTTCACCAGTTGTTCGCAACTCGTCGCCTCGAAACTCTCTGTCATCCTCCCGGCGCGGGAATAGGTTAGCAAGTCTTCGATTAATTGCTGCATTCGCCCGGTGCCATCGAGAATATAATTAATGCATTGGTCGGCTTTTTCATCCAGGTTCCCGCGCGATCGCATGGCCAACATTTGCGCCCAAGAGGAAATGCTCGATAAGGGCTGTTTTAAGTCATGGGAGGCGATATAGGCAAACTGTTCTAGTTCTTGATTCGAGCGCTCTAATTCCGCTTGCACTTTCTCCCGTTCCCGGATTTCTTCTTTCAAGCGCGCGTTGGTTTCGGCTAATTCTTCATTCGCTTTCAACAACGCTAAAGAGATTTGCTTGCGCTCGATCGCGTAGTGCAAAGAACGCCCCAACCGCTCCATATTTACCAACCGCTTGACTAAATAATCCTGCGCCCCTTGTCTCAGCGCCTCCAGAGCCAATTGTTCGTCATTGGTATTCGTCAGCACCACGATCGGCACCGTGGGGGCACAGGGCACCAGGGTGGATAGAGACTCCAACCCAGCACTGTCGGGTAAGGTTAGATCCAATAAAATAATATCAAAGCTCTCCGCTGCAAGTTGCTTTAGCCCCTCGCGCAAGTGCTGTACGTGGACGATGGAAAACTGCATCGGTTCCGTGGTGCCTAGCACTTCTCGCAACAATCGAGCCTCAGCGCTATTGTCCTCGATTAACAGTATCTTGACGGCATGTTCTGGCATGATTTTATTCCGATGGGAGGGTAACGATTTCTAACCAAAATTCTGCAATCATTTTAACAACGTTGAATACGCGATCGAGTCTCCCGGATTTGGTAATGTAAGCATTCACGTGCAAGTCATAGCTACGGCAAACGTCTTCTTGGTTTTTGGAGGTGGTTAGCACTACCACCGGAATCCGTTTTAACTTTGGATCGGTTTTAATTTCTGCCAGCACCTCTCGCCCATCCTTTTTCGGCAAATTCAAATCCAGCATAATTAGATCGGGTCGCTGTGCCCCCGCATACTCACCTTCGCGCCGCAAGTAACTCATGGCTTCTATTCCATTTTTGAGCGCAACCATTTGGTGTGCCACGGTGGTTTCTTTCAACGCTTCTTGAATCAAGCGCACGTCGCCTCGATTGTCTTCTACCAGAAGGATGAGTTTGGGGGATTGGCCGCGTTCCATCTGTGCGTTACACTTAAGAGATTGGTTTCAGGGGAATTGTAAAATAAAAGGTAGCACCAACTCCTCTTTTAGACTCCACCCAAATGTTACCCCCGTGACGTTCGATAATCCGCTTGCAAATTGCCAATCCGATACCCGTCCCGGGATATTCCTCGCGCAGGTGCAGGCGCTGAAAGATGATAAAAATGCGATCGAGAAATTGTGGTTCGATGCCGATGCCATTGTCTCGCACCCAAAACAACCAGTGGGTAGCTTGACGTTGTACGCCGATGTGAATTTCTGGGGGATTGGACCCGCGAAACTTGATGGCATTTCCCAGGAGGTTTTGAAACAGTTGTCGCAGTTGGGTGGTATCTGCGATCGCAGTGGGTAAGCAGTCGTAAGTAATTGTTGCGCCACTATTTGCGATCGCATGCAAGCAAGTGAATCAAACAAGCTTTGACCACCGCCTCCACATCCGTGGGTTGAAATTCTTTCCCCCGCGACCCCACCCGCGAATATTCCAACAAATCATCGATCGGGTCTTGCATGTGGTTCACCCCTTCCACCGCAAACCCGATAAATTCCTTCGCATCCTCATCGAGGCGATCGCTATAGCGCAGCTCTAAAAGCTGCACGTAACTCGACACCAAATTCAACGGTTCTTGCAAGTCATGGGAAGCAATATAGGCAAACCGTTCTAACTCCGCATTCGACCGTTCCAGTTCTTGGGTTAACTTCGCCAATTCCTCCGCTTGATGCAATACAATATTGATAATGGCAGTTCGCAATTCTAAAGCAGCATCGAGTTCACACCCCTGCCAAGGTAAAGACTTGCCGCGCACGGTTTCTTGCCAGATTTCAAACGATTTCCGAGGAGACAAATACACTTCCCCATTTTCATCGTGGCTTTCCACGGCTTTATGCGGATTTCCCGCCCACTTCACCCGGTGGGTCACTTCCGGGCGAAACCACAAAATATAGTTACTAAACTTAGCAGAAAGCGAAATAGCCAGCAACCCACTGGCCACCGCTTTAAACGATTCTGCTTCTGGATAAATACAGGATAGAGAGTCAGTAGAAATCATTTCCTCATCCACCGTAGCGTCCAACCATTCTACTAACTCATTTAGCTCCTCTTCTCCCGGCGTATTGCCGCTTTTTGCGCCGGATGTGCCCCAACATACGGCCACTCCTTCAGCGTTGACCAACTCCAGTAACTTTTCCGTTTGGCTGGCCAATACATCCAGATTGCGATCGGATTGATAAAGGGTATTAATCAACTGGTAGGTTTTATCTTTCACCTCCATTCTATACTCGTAATCTTCCTCTTCTTCCCGGTTGGCCAATTCCGAGGAAATGATTTGTCCCAAAAATTCACATCCTTGACGGACTTCATAAGAGACCGATTTGGGAGAATGATGGTGACAAGCAATTAATCCCCACAGTTGTTGTTTTTTGACTAAAGAAATCGACAGGGAAGCGCTGACGCCCATGTTTTGCAGGTATTCTCGATGAATGGGAGAAACGCTTCGCAACAGAGAAAAGCTCAAGTCCACAGGATAGTTCGTGACCGGATTTATTTCTGGGACGATGGCGCTTGGCTCAGCGGTGGCATCCGGAACTAATCGCAGCCAGTTTTCCAGGTATAATTTTCTCGCTTGTTTGGGAATATCCGATTCCGGGTAGTGCAATCCCAAATAAGGCGAAAGATGGGCGAGTTTTTCTTCAGCAATTACGGTGCCATGTCCGTCCCGGTCGAATTGATAGACCATTACCCGGTCAAACCCAGTAATTCTCTGGATTTCTTTAACCAAGTTTTGACACAGGTCTGCCAAAGAGGCGGATTTTTGCAACTTAGTGGATGAAGCTCTCACCAGTTGGTAAAATTGGGGGAAATAAAGGGTTTTGCGATCGCCGTTGGGTTCGAGTTCTAGCAGCAGTAAACCCTGCGGGTTGCGATGCAATATGCCATCGAAGGATAAGGGTTGGTTTTGGTTTGGAGTGGGGATAGAAACGTGAAAGGGATTGAGAGCATCGAGGGAGTCGAGATCGAGCGCCGCTTGCAGCGCTTGAATGCGATCGCGATCGAGCAAATCCGCCAAGTTTGTTTGCAGCAGCGCTGACGGGGCAATCCCGAGCCACACTTGGGTATTGTCGCTCACTTGAATTACGGTCAAATCCGGTTCTCGCAGCACCAATAACACCCCGTGAGGCTGAATGCAACCGGGGATATGAATGGGTTCGCGATCGCAGTTGGTTAAATTAATCGATTCCGATAAACCACCGTCGGGATGTTCACTCATCATGCCCGATTCTCCTCCTGCACCATGTTGGTCTTCCATGCTAACGAAAAATGGGGCAAAGGGAGCAAAATCCAACCCGATAAAGCCCCATTCTTGACACTTCCCGACAATTGGAAAACCGGCGAAAGCTAAAGCACTTTATGGGTATATTCGTGCTGCTTGATATTGTCCTCCGGGCGCACGAGATTTTCCGAATTCAGAACCCGCTTGCGCTCCGTGGAGTAGTTAAATTCCCGATAGATACTTCCCGGCGCAATTAAATCGCGCGCTTCTTCCCGTTTCTTGTAAGTCCGCGTTGCCGCGATCGCCCGCGAAACAAAATCATCGCAAATTTGCGCTTCCGGCGGAAATTCCGGCAACATTTTCACCGTTTCCCCCTCTAACACTGCCCCCAAGGTGGTGGCACAAGCCATTTCATACGACGTGGGAATCCCCTTGACAATCGCTTCTAACGCAGCAGACGGAATCGGTTCGACAATTTTCACCGGATGAACTTCCCCATCTTCCTTGAGAAAGCAGGTTGCCAACCCGACAACGAGATAATCCTCCCCAGATAGGTCAGGCGCATTCGGATAAGCAGTGGCAGCACTCATGACAAATTCTCGCTTTTAATTCAACAGCACTCGTATCCGTTGCATTTTACCAACTCTTGGCCTGCAGCACGATCCGGCGAGGGATAAATCTCCCGCCTCATAGCTTGCATTCGGTTAAAAACCGACTCAAAAGCTTATAGTAAAAGCATTTCAGTCGGTTAAAACCGACTTCATATATTAGGCGTGGGTTTAAACCCACGCCGGGTGTTGCTGGTGCAAGATGTCAGATTTTACCAACTCTTGGCCTACAGGCGATCGCCTCTTGTCCCCCTCCCCTGACCCCAAGTGCCCCCCACCATCTCTCCTGCTCCCCAATCTCTCTTCACTTAAATTGCATATTATCCCCCAAGCCCCAAACTTGTTCCCTGTCCCTGCCTAGATAAACTCTCAGCGAGGCTCTGTCCCCCATTCAATCTGCCCAAAATATGCAAACTAAATGTGCTAAAAAGCCATTCCACCCCCGAGGGACGGATCCCCGACCCGGAGAAACCGGGTCCAAATCGTCCCTGATTCGCAACCAGAGAATAGACAAACCCGGTTTCTAGCCCCCTAGAGAGTCTCAAAGCGGGGGCTGTTGTTGCAGACAGGCATCGAGATCCAACTGAGATAACCCCTGGTAGGCATTCTCGATCGCCCGTTTGCCGCGCAAAAAGCCAGTATTAGCACCGGGACAGATATAGGCCAGGGTATCCGGAGAAAAGCGCTCCAACAGAGCTGCAGTAGAGCGAATTTGCCGGGGCCAGTGGAAAGTTTTCTTCGTTCGCAGGGGCGCGCGATCCCCTTGAGGATTCGGCAACAAATGACGTCCCGAGAACAATACCCCCCCATGTGGGGGATAATAGAGACAAGCCGATCCAGGACAGTGGCCGGGCGTCCAAATCCCCTGGTAAAGAGAATTGAGGGTGCGATCGCCCCCAAATGCGGTCACGGTTAATCCGGGCAACAGATAGGCAATCTGTTCTTGAATGACAATTTCGCACTGGGTGGCAAGCTGAATGTCCTTAACCTTGGCGATCGCGCCGCGATGGGTAATAAACAGCCAGCGCACCCCACCCATGTCCTGCAAAAACTGCTGGTTCGTCTCGTCCCAGGCGGGACAATCAACCAACAGATTGGCGTTATTTTCTACAATAAGATAGGCTGTGCCTCCTAAGGTCTCCCGATTGGGGGGAAAGGCAAAAATGCCGTCAAGCACAGCCCGTGGTTGTTTGGGCATAGCATGGTTTTCTGGTTACTGCTTCTAGGGATAATTACATACATTATTTTACGGACTCGCGTCGCTCATCTGACGCGCACGCCGCTATGGGTTCTTTGGTTGGTACTGATGACCCCGGCATTTATTTGGACCGCCTGGTTTGTCGTCCACGGGAATAACGAACCCTTGCCCACCGAGGTGGCGGTGGGTTCGTTTATCCTCTCGCCGATAATTTACTGGTTTGCCTTTTCCTGGGGGCGTCGGGATTTTCGCCCGCCCCCTACGGAAGGGGTCGCGACCCCATCCCCCGAGGAATCGGACTCCGAACACAAGGAGGGGGGACTCCCCAAGCTTGCCGACGTGCGCCCCATCAGCGCCGAGGAAGAAGAAGAGCTGCGCGATTGTTTTGACTGGACGGTTTATCCGTTGCACAAACTAGATTACCGTCCCCAGGCGATTATTTGTCGGGGTCAGTTGCGATCGCCCCCGGAAGTGGCTTACAAGCGGATTCGAGAGAATATTGAAGGGAAATTCGGCGATCGCTTTGCGATTATCTTCCAAGAAGATTTCCACGGAAAACCGTTTTTTATCCTGGTGCCCAATATCATCCCCACCCCCGATCGCTCGCAGTTAAACAAACCCCTGCTGGCGTTATCCTTGGCGGCAATTACCCTATTTACCACCACCGTGGTGGGCACCACCCTGGGGGGGGTTTCCCCACAAACCCTGCAATCGCAACCGGCGCTACTGGTGGAAGGGTTGCCCTATGCGATTTCCCTGATGACCATTTTAGGGATTCACGAATCCGGGCATTATGTGGCGGCGATCGCCCATAATATCCGCACCACCCTGCCGTATTTCATTCCCTTTCCCATCTTTTTGGGCACCTTTGGCGCATTCGTGCAGATTCGCTCGCCAATACCCAATCGCAAGGTGTTGTTTGATATCAGCATCGCCGGACCGATTGCCGGATTTGTGGTGACGCTACCGATTTTGTTCTGGGGATTGGCGAATTCCACGGTGGTGGAGTTACCGGAAGACCCGAGCATGTTCTCGATTGACGCTTTAGATCCGACTTTTTCCCTGTTGTTGTTGCTGTTGAGTAAATTTGCCCTGGGGTCGCAACTGACCCCTACCTCGGGAATTGACCTGCATCCGGTGGCGATCGCCGGCTATATTGGGTTAATTGTCACCGCGTTTAATTTATTGCCCGTGGGTCAACTCGATGGCGGTCATATCGTCCATGGGATGTTCGGTCAGCGTCAGGCGGCGCGCATCGGTCAAGTGTCGCGGTTTTTAGTGTTGGGATTGGCTGTGTTGCAACCCAGTTGGTTTTTGTTGGCGGTATTTTTATTTTTTATGCCAATTATTGATAGTCCGGCGCTGAATGATATCAGCGAATTGGATAACCGACGGGATTTATGCGGGCTGTTGGCGATCGCGGTATTATTACTGATTATTTTACCCGCTCCTAACCTGGTGATGAATTGGTTACAGGGATAGGGAAGCGAGATACCCTCTTGAGGGAGATCGAACGAACCATTCACGATTGAGGCCCACTCAGGAACCCCATCCCTAAAGGGAAGGGCTTGGTAAGACTTTATTCTTGCTACGCTCGAATATTTCCCCAAGCTCAC
>NZ_JAYFEQ010000252.1:0-3642 GCF_055795085.1 Phormidium sp. CCY1219
CGGGCGTTGTTGGGCAATCCGCAGATTTTAATTTTGGATGAGGCGACCAGTTCTCTGGATACCGAGTCGGAACGTCGGTTCCAGCAAAATCTGGAGCGGATTCGTCGCGATCGCACCACGTTTATCATCGCCCACCGTCTTTCTACGGTGCGAAATGCAGACTGTATTTTGGTGCTCGATCGCGGTCTGTTGGTGGAGCAAGGCTCCCATGCGGAACTGATGAATCTGGGAGGATTGTACTATCACCTGGCGCAGCAACAGCTCGACCTTTAAGTGGATTTTCCAAACTGGGGTAAGGGCTGGATCCTGGGGCAAAACCCTTCTCATGGCTTCCGCATCTTTTTGCCTTTGCCCCATTTTTGCCTAAATTGGGGGTCTCACCCCCTCATCATATACCGTGAAAATACGGTATGACCGTAGTGGCCTGCTTTACCAAATCTTTAAAAAACTGACAAATTAGGGGGAATTTTACCGAGTTTTGTAAAAAAACGATAAAGTTGGTAACAAAATTGCCAATTTGGCAAACAGACATGATAGCTTAGGTTAGTATGTCCACGTAAGTGTTTACCGAAGCTCGGTACCGTTGGCTTTCCCAAAATTTATTATCGACTCTCTGCAATTTCAGTGTTTCTACTTAGAGGAGGAGGCTGAAACCCTAGCGAAACCACCCCTGGCTTACCCAGACACACCACAACGGATCTCGAGTTTTGAACATCACCGTTTGAGGGAACTACTCGCCCAAGGAAAATCGAGTTATGACTTTCAAGACCGAAACTGGTGATTCCAGTGTTGAAAAGGAAACCCTATGGAGTCAGCAAAACTCCTCCCGGGATCCTCATCTATTGCACCGGGAACCTCCCTCGCGCGATCGCCGTGACATGAACCTGTGGGATAGGGCGGCTTCTATCTATGGCGGTGTGGCCACTTCCGCGAACCCTCGGCGTGGGGTTGTACCCTCTGTCTCGGACTCTGAGGCCCCCTCGGCACCGGATGAGAATGAGTCCCTGTGGTCTCCTTGCGTCCATAGCTTGCTGGAAAAACCCCCCGCCGCTTTTGGACGTCAGGTCCTCTTGGGCGGAATGGTGTTTTGTGTGGCGTTTGGTGCCTGGGCGTGGTTCGGTCGGATTAATGAGGTGAGTCACGCTCACGGGGAACTGGTACCGCAAGGAAATGTATATCAAGTCCATTCCGCGAACATGGGTAAGGTGGCGAAAATCGCCGTGGAAGAAGGGGATCGGGTGAAAAAGGGAACGCCGATCGCTGAATTGGAAACGGACCTGGAAGCTACAGAAGTTCAGCGTCTGGAAGAACAATTGGCAATTGCCCAAATGCAGTTGGCGCAAAAGCAGAATTTGAGCGAACAAATTCGGTTGTCGGCTAAAACTCAGGCGGCGATCTCTCAGGCGGAGATCGAGGCGCAGCAAGTGGCGATCGCTCAAGCGGAACAAACTGTATCCACGACTACGGAAATTCTGGCACAATTGCAAGCGGATGAAGTGGCACTCCAAACCCGGCGCGATCGGCTCCAACCCCTGGCACAGCAAGCGCAAGAGTTGATGGAGCAACTAGAGGCAGATGTAGCCGCACAGAAGGAACGGGGTGAGATTGTCGAGCCGCTGCAAGAGAAAACTGAGGCGCTGATTGCCCAATTAGAAGCGGATGTACAGGCTCAGCACCAACGACAGGAAATTGTCGCACCTATGCAGGAACAAACCCAACAGCTCATCGAGCAGTTAACAGTAGATGTGGAGGCACAAAAGGAGCGCATCGCTCGGTTAAAGCCGTTGGTGGAAGAAGGTGCGGTATCGCAAGAGCGGTTGTTTCAAGCACAGCAAGCTCTGCGCGATCGCGAAAATGCTCTGCTCAGAGCGCAAATGGCAGACAAGACTCGGGCGCGGGAACAAGTGTTTGAGGCTCAGCAAGCTCTGCGCGATCGGCAAACGGTTCTGCTGCGATCGCAAATTTCTGAGACGACTCGGGCGCGGGAACAGGTGTTTGAGGCTCAGCAAGCTCTGCGCGATCGGCAACATGCTCTGCTGCGATCGCAAATTTCTGAGGCAACTCTGGCTCGGGAACGTTTATTTGAAGCGGAGCGTTCCCTACAGGCCCAGCGCGAAAAAATTACCGACACTCGCGGAAAGCTCGCACAAGCTAACGCTGAATTAAATCGATTGCAAGCACAACTACAGCAAAAGCTCGCCGAAGCGGAAAGCGCTCAGCTCGAATCACAGCAGCAAGGCGATCGCCTGCAACTCGAAATCTCTGAACTCGAAGGCAGAATTTCTGACACTAAAAATCGCCTCGAAAGTGCCAAAACCAAGTTAAAAGAACGCTTTCTCTATGCACCGGTTGATGGGATGGTGCTTTCTCTGGAAGTCAGTAACACCGGCGAAGTGCTTCAACCGGGGGCAACGATTGCCGAAATTGCTCCGGAAAATGCACCCCTGGTTCTTTCCGCCCGGGTGCCTAATCGGGAAGCCGGTTTTATCAAAACCGATATGGAGGTTCAGGTGAAGTTTGATGCCTATCCTTATCAGGAATACGGCATCATCTCCGGTAAAGTGACTTCGGTTTCTCCCGATGCCGAGGTCGATGAAAAATTGGGCATGGTTTACAAAACTGAAATTACTTTAGAACGGAATTATGTTATCGAAAATGGAGAAAAAATTTACTTCAAGCCGGGACAAACTGCCAATGCAGATATCATTATTCGCGATCGCCGCATTGCCGATCTGTTTTTAGATCCGATCCGGCAGCTCAAAGAAGGTGGAATCAATTTCTAAACTGTCATTATTTCCTATACCATACCATACCCAGGAGACATCAACATGAATTATCACGTACCTGCTACGAGCAAACTGGACAAGGTAATGACTCAAGAACAATTCGATCTGATTGTGGATGCTATCTTGGCCGGCAAATATTCTTGGGCTTGCGTCCTCATTCTGCGCGTTGGAGGATACAATCCCCTCCACTACATTCCTTATCGGACTTACAACCGATTGATGAAGCAACACCGCAAAGAACGCCAAGAAAATGAAAACCGCAAACCGGATGAGTGCTCGGAGAATCGCCAACCCAGCTCCCAATCCCGGATTAAAGATATTCCCTATCTAGAAGCGGTGGACGTACACCAGAAAAATGTACGCGGCGGTTATGGAGCCTATGTCAATTGTAATTGCTCTCTCGACTCCCACTCGATCCGGTATTGGTAAGGGTCTTAGTTGTTCTTTATTTTTGGCCGATTGCTAGGGGTTATTTTCCCTCTCTCGATAACAAACCTCTCTTAAATTAATTTTTTCTGGCTGTCTAATTTTTCTCAAATTAGGCAGGTTTTTATTTGGTCGCTCCTTTCCCTGGGCTTTGGACGACGATTTTTCTATCAATTGTCAGCTAAACTGAGTCTTAATCCTGGTTCCAGCGACGGGTCATCTACCGAGATTCAGAACGGGGTAGTGCCTTGTCCCTGGGCGCGATCGCTATCCGGCATTTTATTAAAAAATGCGGTTTTTGCAACTATCATTTGTTTAATAAATAAAAGATTTTCCCTCGTTCAGCCCCACTAAAATCGCCGAAACAAACTTGCCAGTTTGGCAACTCAAACCGAAAGTTACTCGCTAATATAGACCCAGTAACACCGGA
>NZ_JAYFEQ010000253.1:0-8215 GCF_055795085.1 Phormidium sp. CCY1219
TGGGAACGTCCCTCCCGAGGCTCCGCCTCCCCCAATCCATCTCCCCAATAATTTGCATCTTTACTTAACCTGTATTTGTCTCCTTGCCTACCGAAAAAATGGATTGTAGCAGTCTATATCCGATTACTGCAACAGATGCAAGCAACGCGGATCGGTGAGGGTGGCTTTCTCCGGTTCGCGAGGGAACCAAAAGGCAGTTTTTTTGCAAAATTCTACCAGCATTAACATCACGGGCACTTCGATTAATACCCCAACAACGGTTGCCAGTGCGGCACCGGAATTTAATCCAAACAGCATCACTGCAGTGGCGATCGCCACTTCAAAATGATTGCTGGCCCCAATCAATGCTGCCGGTGCGGCATCTTCATAGGCTAGGTTCAGTTTTAACCCGCCTACATAGGCAATGGTGAAAATAAAAATGGTCTGCAATAACAAGGGCACGGCAATTAATACAATATGCAGCGGATTGTTGGCAATCAGTTCCCCTTTAAAGGCAAACAGCAGCACTAAGGTAATCAGCAGCGCCGCAATGGAAATCGGACTCAAGTATTTGAGGAATTTTCGCTCAAACCATTCGCGCCCTTTATGCTTGAAAATCCAAACTCTACTGTAGGTTCCCGCCGCTAGTGGCAATCCTACATAAATCAGTACCGAAAGGACGATAGTTTCCCAAGGAACGGTTAAATCATTGGCGGCTAGCAACCATCTGCCTAAGGGCGCGTATAAAAACAGCATGGTGAGGGAATTAATCGCCACCATCACCAAGGTATGGCCCTGGTTGCTAAAAGACAGATATCCCCACATCAATACCATTGCGGTACAAGGCGCAATTCCGAGTAAAATCGCCCCGGCAATGTAGGAGTTTGCTAACTCAATGCTGCCGGTTTTTACGATATCCGTGCCTGCAATGAGGGGACGAAATACCCATCCCAAGAAAAATTGGGCAAATACCACCATCGTGAAGGGTTTGATTAACCAATTCACGACTAAGGTGAGAATGACGGGTTTCGGTGCCTGAATTGCCTGTTTTGCCTGGGTGAAGTCTATTTTCACCATGATCGGATACATCATAAAAAACAGGCAAATTGCGATCGGAATCGAGACTTGGTAAACGCTCATCGCGTCTAGGGTGACGGCAATTCCGGGAAATAATCTGCCCAGGGCAACGCCGATGACAATGCAGAAGATGACCCAGACGGTGAGGTATTTTTCAAAAAAACTCAGTCGGCTTCCCGCCCGCACTGCTGGTTTCTGAGAATGCCCGTTGCTTTGACTCACGCCGATTTTCCTCCGGTGTGCGAGTGGTTTCTGCTTTTGGTATAAAACAAAAAAAGTTGATATGTCAAGTCATTTCAACAAAACTTGATGTAATTCTCAGAAAAGAAGCCGCGCCCGGGAAACCATCCCACAGTGGTGAAGTCGGATTACCTTTTATTTGCATATTTTTGACTCGTTCTCAGCCTGGGCTGGGAACGAGTCAGAAGGTGGCCGATCGCCCGTAAAAATAGCTCGCATAGGAGGGCTTTTTCCCTGTACCCCCCTGACACAAGGGCTTTTCGAACTCGGGTTTTGCTGGATAGAGAAATATGCAATTTAAACGCCGAATTCCGCCGTTGCTTGTGGGTGTCTGTTCAACGTCGAGATTAGAATTTGGCTTGTTTTCGCAATAGTTGGCCGATGGTTAGATTAAAATCGGATTTACCCTCGAACACGGTGCCGACTTTGTTGCGGTGGAAGTGCATGTAGGTCAGACGATAGCCATCTTCGGGTAAGGGGATGTAGCCGACGGAACTCACCAGTTGCGGTGCTTTGTCGATGTAAAATTCTACGAAGTCTCGTAGGGCGGGGTTTTTCTGCGCCGCATCGGCGTTGACGTAGATAAACAGGGGGCGGGCCAGGGGTTGATATTCGGCGTTTTCCACGGTTTCCGGGGAGGGCATCACCGGACCGTTGCCACTGTCTACGGGGAGGGCTTTGAGTTTGTCGGCGTTGGATTCGTAGTAGGCATAG
Organism: Phormidium sp. CCY1219; assembly: GCF_055795085.1. NCBI lineage: Bacteria > Bacillati > Cyanobacteriota > Cyanophyceae > Oscillatoriales > Oscillatoriaceae > Phormidium > Phormidium sp. CCY1219. Next base: position 2,011 of record NZ_JAYFEQ010000253.1, read on the forward strand.
CCGAAGTAACCTAGGGCGTTTGGATCGTCGCTGACGTCTTCGACGAGAATCTCGTCATCTTCGGAGGCGGTGTAGTCATCGCGACTGGCTTCGGGTTGCCCGACGATCGCCTCGGTGAAGTAGTCAAAGGTTCCGGAGTCGCTTCCCGGTCCGTACAGGGTTAACGGGCGATCGGGCCAGGAGGGTCGGATTTGGTTCCATTTGACGATTTTTCCTTGGGCTTGCGGTTGCCACATTTGTTCCAATTCTGCCACGGTGATGTCCTGCGCCCAGGTGTTTTCGGGATGGACCACTACGGTAATCGCATCGAAGGCGATCGGCAGTTCGATATAGGGCACCCCTGCGTCTTTGCAAGCTTGCATTTCTTGCGGATTGATGGGCCGCGAGGCGTCGTTGATATCGGTTTGACCCGCGCAGAATTTTTCAAACCCTCCACCAGTACCGGAAAACTCTACGGTGACTTCTACGGCGTTGGAATTTTCGGATTTAAACTGTTGGGTCACGCTGTTGGTAATCGGATAAACGGTGGATGACCCGTCGATCGCGATCGCTTGCCTTGTCTGAGACTCGTTTTGCGCGCATGAGCTGACTAATGCGGCGGCACTTAAACTGAGCGCTACAGCCCTCAGTCCCCTGATGAGCGGATTTGCTGTTGCATTCATGGAGTTTACCCCCAATACTTAACCACGGGGTCTATAACTCTATCATTTCAAAAAAAGTTGATGAAAGGGTTAAGGTTAGGTAAAGAAAAGGATAAAAGGGTTCGCCTAACGAAAAATTGCCCGGGAAAATGCATTCTCCACTTTCCCGGGAAAGATGTTCTTAACCCGATTTCAGCCCACTTCTTCGCAGGGGCGGGCGGGAAGCATGGTACTGAAGCGGCGGTATTCGGCGAGGTACTGTTCGAGGGCGACAAATTGAGGTAAATTAAGGCTGTAGTAGATCCAGCGACCTTCCTGACGCCCGCGCACTAGGCTGGCTTCTTTCAGGGTTTTGAGGTGGAAAGAGAGCTTCGACTGGCTGACCTGGAGTTTTTCGCACAGTTCGCAGACGCACAATTCCTGTTCGCGCAGCAACTCGATGACTTGGATCCGCAGGGGATCGGACAGGGCGTGAAATCCAGCAGCGACATCAGTGGGTGCGATCGCGGTTATTTTGACCATCAGTTTTTTGCCCAATATCTCTGGCACTATCTTATCGCGCTATCCCCCACTTCCACCCCGAAGAAAGATTGCCAATTCACAACCGACAATTAACAAAATCGTCCGCTGATATATTCCTGAGTTGAGGGTTGCTTGGGGTTGTGAAAAATCACCTCCGTGCGATCGTACTCGGACAAATAGCCAATTTTTTCTCCCCTTTCGCTGGTTCTGAGGTTAAAAAACGCCGTCATATCCGACACCCGAGACGCCTGCTGCATATTATGCGTCACCAAAACAATCGTGTAATGGGTTTTGAGTTCGTGCATCAGTTCGTCAATGCGCGCCGTAGAAACCGGATCGAGGGCAGAACAAGGCTCATCCATCAGCAGAATCGACGGTTGTAGGGCCAAAGCGCGGGCAATGCACAAGCGCTGCTGCTGTCCCCCGGATAGGGTCAGGGCATTTCGCCGCAAATTCTGCTTCACCTCATCCCACAACGCCGCCTGACGCAGGGAATATTCTACCAACTCATCAATGTCTCCTTGATACCCGTTAATCCGCAATCCCAAGGCAATATTTTCGTAAATAGACTTGGGAAACGGATTCGGTTTTTGAAACACCATCCCCACCCGACGGCGAATGTCCACCGGATGGAAACTGTAAATCTCTCGATTGTCTAACAAAATTTTTCCGCTCACCGAAACATCGCGATTCAAATCGTTTAATCGATTAAAGCATCGCAGTAGGGTACTTTTTCCACAGCCAGAAGGACCGATAATCGCGGTAATTTGATGGCTTTGAATTTCCAGATTTATTTTATCTAAAACTTGGGATTTTTGATAAAATACTGATAAATTTTTTAAATTTAAAATGACAGTATTTTCTTCCGGTTCTTTATTATTCCAGGCAAACTTCATAATGGCTCTTTTTCTTATAAATTTTAAAGGGAAATCTTCAGACATGGATTAATCGAACAATGACATCAATGGCACAATCCCAATCATTTCTACTAGAAATGGGCTTAGGGGTGAAAAGCCTAGGGTTTGCTGGTGCGGTTTCGCAAGAGTAACGCCAAGACATTCATCACAAATAAAATAGCAATTAAAACAATAATGGCGGCGGCAGCATTGTTGTGAAACCCTTGTTGAGGGCGAGAGACCCAATTAAAAATTTGAAAAGGCAGGGCTGTAAATCGGCTGCGAAGTCCTTCCCAAGACAGGGGCGGTGCAAAAGAGATGAACGATAAAGCGCCCACCGCAATCAAAGGCGCGGTTTCGCCCACAGCGCGGGCTAGAGAAAGCAAGGCACCGGTGAAGACTCCAGGCAAAGCCGTAGGTAAAACGATATGCCACAACACCTGGGTGCGGGTCATGCCTATAGCATACCCTGCTTGATGCAAACTCGCAGAAACCCGACGCAAAGCAGAACGAGTAGTGACGATAGACAGGGGTAAAATGACCACCGTCAGAGTCAGCGCCGCCGAGAGAATCGTCGGACCACCCGTCAGCGGGGCCAACAGTCGGACGAACAATTCCAGTCCTAATAATCCGTAAATGATAGAGGGAACTGCAGATAAGTTGGCGATATTAATTTCTAGCAGTTGGTTGAGCCAATTATCGGGGCAATATTCTTCTAAATAAATCGCAGTAGCAATGCTAATTGGTAACGAGAGAACCAAGGTAACGGCTAATAGCCACAAGCTGCCCATTAGCGCCGGATAGATGCCCGCTTTTTCCGGGTTTCGAGAGGGAATGCTGGTGAGGAATTGCCAGTCTAATTGAGGCATTCCCCGCCGAAAAGCATCCAGGAGTAATAGTCCGAGAAATGCGAGGGCGACTAAGGTGGCGAGAAAGGTTAGGATACTGAAGAATTGGTCTAATCGATGGCGACGGGTAAAGGGGATTTGAAAGCCAGGGGATTGACGAATGGAAATTGGCAATTCCCGGGTTTGTGGGGGGGGAAGATTGCAATCGAGACAGAGATTGGAATTGTCCGATCGCGGTGTGCTGGGAACCACCACTTGTGTCATTGATTGTTGATAGTGACGAACTAACCAATATCCGAAGGTATTCAGGGTCAAGGTGATGAGAAATAATACCATACCCACGGTGAAAATGGTGCGGAAAGCCAAGGAGTTAAAGGCGACAGTGCCTAAACTGACTTGGATAATAAAGGCAGTCATGGTTTCGATGGGGACCAAGGGATTGAGGGTGAGTTGCGGATTTTGACCAGCAGCGATCGCCGCAATCATGGTTTCTCCCAAGGCGCGAGAAGCAGCTAGCGTAAATGAGGCAAAGATACCGGGAAATGCCACCGGTAATAGAACGTTGACAATGGTTTCTCGTTTGTTCAATCCCAAGGCATAGCTGGCTTCGCGCAGGCGATCGGGAACGCCGCGAATGGCATCTTCACTCAAAGAAGAAATAATCGGAATAATGCTTACTCCCGTTACTAACCCGGCACTTAATCCATTAAATCTGGCAATGCCCGGAATCAATTCTTGTAACAGCGGCGTGACGACTAAAAAGGCAAAATAACCATAAACAACCGTGGGAATTCCCGATAGTGCTTCTAAGATAGGTTTCATCACCCAGCGCACTTTTTGCGGGGCATATTCTGCTAGATAAATTGCCGCTAGCAAGCCAATCGGTATGGCAACGATTAGGGCAATTCCCGTGACGATAAACGTGGCGCTGGCGAGAACTAAAATGCCAAATTGTTGGCTGGCAAAGCGCGGGGTCCATTCCGTATCGGTGAGAAAATTCCACAGGGAAACGTCTTGGAAAAATAGGACGGTTTCGTAAATGAGAATTGCGACAATGGCGACGGCAATGGAAATCGGAATACAAGCGATCGCGGCGAGGGTTGCTTGTACGATGGACCCTGCCCGACTTTGGCGGCGCAAGTTCCGTTTCCAACCGTCGGGGGGTGGGGATTGAAGGGAATAAGGATTAAACTGCATCCCACGCCTCAGACTCGGTGGGCGGTTCGATTGGCGAGGGGGAAAATACCCGGAAAGAGTAATGAAATCCCGGGATTGGGGGTGGAGAGTTTCGCGGGTGGGTTATGGTGTCTTGGGGTCTGTCGGGGAAACTTCTGCGGATGAATAGGTGCATTGGGGGTTCCCTGGCGATCGCGTTTTACGGTTTTGCGGGTCTGCTTCTGATTGAGTTAAGCACCTATTTTACCGCGATCGTCTCTGGATTCGGGATGACAAAGGGGGCGATGTCGGGTGGCGGTCAGATGAACTCCGGTGGATTGTCTGCAAAAAAAACGGCACAGAGGCGATTTATCGCGTCTCTAACATCCGTATCGAAAAATATGATTCAGATGGCATGACCCCTGGTGGAACCTCTCAACGTTTGAATGGCATCGGTATTGAGATCGGCTATACTGCCAATGACTTGCTCGCCACTTTACGCGATCGCCTTTATCCAAATATGATTGCAAATCTAACCCAAAATACCCACGCTCCAATTTCCAGCCTTAACCAAAGTAACCCCGAAGCTGAATTACTTTTGTGCTGCATCCGCTATCACTTTGGTACCGCAACTTCCAGTGAAATCGCCCACCTGCTGCAAACCGAGCTAGATTGGGATTATCTCATCCAAAAAGCAGCGGAGCATAATGTATTTCTGCTATTTTACCAAAGTCTGAAACAAACTCACCCGGAACTGATTCTTCCATCCATTGCTGAGACACTTCACATTCAGGCTCAAACCCGACTTGCTCGCAATTTATTTCTGACGAAAGAACTCTTTCAAATTCTCGATTTATTCGCCACCCATGATATTCAGGCCATTCCGTTTAAAGGATTAATTTGGGCGGCATTAGCCTATGGTAACATGGGAGTGCGAGAATTCTGCGATTTGGATATTTTGGTGCGTCCCGCCGATTTTCCCAAAGCCAAAAATTTGCTGATGCAACAGGGATACCACGATAAATATTTGGGCACAAAAGAACAAGAAATCGCCCAAGTCCAAATGGTGCGACAAGATGGGAAGGTTAATATCGACCTGCATTTTGGCCTCATCCCCGAACAGTTTTATCGGCGGCTAGATACTGACTCTTTTTTTGAGGAATTGCAAACGGTGTCTATTGCAGGCAAAACTGTGCATACATTTTCACCCAAAAACTCTGTAGCGCTGGGGTACCTACATGGGATGAAGGACAGTTGGGGAGTGTTGAAAAGGCTTTGCGATTTTGCGGCATTGATTCGCAAATATCCTGATGTGGATTGGCAGGATGTGATGGCGCGATGCGAAACGACTGAGAGCGATCGCAATTTTTTATTAGCCATTCTCATCACTCAAACTTACCTGCAAATTCCGGTGCCCGAACCTCTGTTAAAACAAACTCAAAAATTTCCCGAACTGTCAGAAATCGCCGAAGAACATAAGCAGCTTTTTTATCGGGTAGAATTGGGAGCCAAGTGTCGTTTATTCGGCGGTTTAATACTGTTTCCGATAATGGAAATGGGCTTTTGGGGGAAAATTCGATATTGTGCGGGTTTAGCTCTGAATGTCAATGAAAGAGATAAAGAAACCTTTGCTTTACCTGATTTTTTGTTTTTCCTTTACTATCCCTTGCGGATTGTCCGGTTGCTTAAAACCTATAAAATTGGTAAAGAAAAACTCGCCTTTCTCTGGAAATTTCTGTGGAAATAGTCAGGCAATTGAACAGGAGCCAAAATAGCGCGATGCAATTTACGATTCCCAGTCACGTTTTCGCCCAAGAACTGGCGGGCGAGGTGGTGTTGATGAATATCGACAATGAAATGTACTACAGCTTAAACCCCGTAGGCAGTCAAATCTGGCAACTTTTGAGCGATCGCCTCGATTTCGAAACTGCGATCGAGCAACTATTGCGCCGATTTGATGTGGATGAGGCAACTTTGCGTCAGGATGTCACTCAGTTAGTGGACGAACTGGTGGCCCAGGGGTTGTTAACGGTAGAACAGGAGACGGTCTAATCCCAAGCTAAATTAAATCCCCCCAAACCCCCCTTTGAAAGGGGGGCTTAAGAGGATTCGGTCTTCCCCCCAACGATCGGGGACTAAGGGG
>NZ_JAYFEQ010000254.1:0-238 GCF_055795085.1 Phormidium sp. CCY1219
TATTAGATGCAGATATTGCAAAATGCTTCGACCGAATTAACCATGATTACTTGCTGTCCAAACTAGATTGTCCATCCATGTTAAAACGGAGAATTAAACAATGGCTCAAAGCCGGAGTTTTGGACAATGGCGTATTTGAGGCAACTGAATCAGGAACCCCGCAGGGTGGGGTCATTAGTCCACTCCTGGCCAACATTGCTTTACACGGAATGATAAATTCGGTAGTCAATGCCTTCCC
>NZ_JAYFEQ010000255.1:0-283 GCF_055795085.1 Phormidium sp. CCY1219
TGTCGCGACCACATCCAGGAATGGCTAAAAGGAATAGGGTTGGAACTTAAGGATACCAAAACCCACATCACCCACACTTTAGAAGGGGATAATCCAGGGTTTGACTTTCTCGGTTTTAACATCCGACAATATGCAGTTGGAAAATACCAAACCGGGAAAGACGCACACAGTAATCCACTAGGTTTCAAAACCATCATCAAACCCAGCAAAAAAGCCATCAAAACCCACTACGAGAAACTTAAGGAGATAGTAGACTCCCACAGAGCAGTACCACAAGAGGGGT
>NZ_JAYFEQ010000256.1:0-15753 GCF_055795085.1 Phormidium sp. CCY1219
GTTAACATCTCCAGCCACACCCGCCGGGGGATAAATCCCCCGTCTAATAGCTCAAGTCGGTTGAAACCGACTGAAATCCTTTTACCGTAACGTTTTCAGCCGGTTTTTAACCGGCTTTAGCTATGAGGCGGGGATTTTAATCCCCGCCGGATCCTCGGGTGAGTGCGATCGCGCCTAACTCAACAAAATCCGTAACGCTTTCAAGGCATTTGAGCGATTGCCATTGGCAATTTTGCCAAACCAATAATGCGCCTCCTCATTACTCATTGCCAGTACCCCATCGGTAATCTTGACAATTCGCTCAGTTTTGGAAAGCGGTTGCAGCGCTTGGAACAAAATTGCCAAACTTACCCCGGATTCTTCCGATAAAACATAGGCAGTTCGGCGTTTTTCGGATAAAGTGTTTGGGTCGTAATGATTCTGCTTGAGAACGGTATAAACCGCTTGTTTGGCAAGCACCAACCCATTGCCTTTTAACCGCCCCATGCGCCTCGCCGCTGGACGCTTTTTGGAACCCGCTTTTTTATAAGCGCATTGATACAGCTCCAAGGCAAAGTTATTATTTCCCGTAGGGACGACTCGTAACTGAAACTCTTGCATTAATAGGTAACTTTGGCGGTTAAAATTAAACGCTCAACCGGATTGCGATCCAGATGTTGTTTAATTGTAGCCAATTCTGACCCCGTTGGGACGATCGCCGGTTGAAATGCGATCGCAATTTTCAGGTTGACTTCTGCTTGCACTTCAGGACTATTCAGCAAATTGCTCAACGTCCGGAAAAAGTCCATAAATCCTGCCACTGGCCCTTGATATTCCAATCGCACGAACCGATCGCCGGTTTGCACCGTTGCAGTTTGGTCGATATCGGGTTGGAACCGCTGCAATAGAGCGATCGCCGTTCCCAATTTACGATAGTCCATGATGCGATCGACCGCAATGGTTAGGGATTCTATCGTTGCTACTTTATCATCAGACAGGCGATCGCTCAACTTGGCAAATACCGCATTCACCGTCCCATCCAGTTCGATAATCGGGGATTTTGCCTCGAACAAACTCGGTTGCGTCCCCTCTACAGCATAGCGAGAACCGCCAAACTCTTGCACGCGCGATCGCGTTGCTTCGGGCGAAACCATCGTTTCTCGTTCCAGAGTTTCCCCATTCCCATAATCCGCCACCACGCGAAACTGACAAGGTTGATTCACCGTCGTTTCATACTCGTCCGACGGGCGATAATCATTGCGAACTAAGGCATCATTGGCATACAAACTCACCGTTAGCGCCCCTTTCGCCCGCCACCGCACTCGCACCAGTTTTTCCGCGTCGGAACTGGGCAACAATTGAGCGCTCAATTCAATCGTTTTCGGGGCAGGCGGTTGCAGAATTCCCCGACGATACAACACCATGCGATCGGAAAATTCCACCGTCTCCGGTAGCGGCATTTTCTCCTCATCGGTTTTAATAAACAACCGTTCTCCCACCTTCAAATCCCAACTTCCTTGTTGCAATCCCTGACGAATCGTATCGCGCAACATTGCCACTTCTGCATCCAAGAGAATATTGAGGCTCAAATCTTTAGCAAACGCATCCCGTAGCGCTTTCGTCGTCCAAAAATCCAACCCCGCAGGCCACACTTTTTGTAAAATAAAAGCCGGGGCAAACGGTTTCGCATCCTCGCCGCGAATCTTGACGCAATCTTTCAGCGCTTTTAAAATCACTTCTTGTTGGTTATTCTTCACCGTACTCGATTCTTCTTGGGCGGGAAGCGTATAGTGCATCAATCCTTTTGGCGCTTTCACCGGATCGTTGGACGGATAGAATAAATGTCGATAGGCATTCGTCAGAGACATCCGCACCGCTAAATCCCCAGATCCTTGCTTTTCTCGCAGTTGCTTTTGCTGAGTTTCCGATAAATCTTGCAGGCGATTTTGACTGTTGAGGATATTGTGAATCGCTTTATATTCTCGGGCTTTTTCCATCGCTGTTTCTAATTCGCGATCGTTCGCCACTAAAAACAGCAGGCGATTGCGGTAGGTGCGAAATTTACCCGATTCTCCGGTGTTGTTAAAAATGCGATCGACCAAAGGCGGCGCTTCATCCATCGAACTGGAAACCGTCGTTTCGTCAAAATCAATTAAACATAACACCACTTCATCGGGTTTGTCATCCACATCCGAGGGACTGTCGGGACTCGACACCAAATCGAACAGTTTTTTAGCAAAAATGCTATCGCGACGCTGACGCAAATCTGCTTTCGCTTCACTGCGTCCCACTTGCTCTTTTTCTTCGGTAATAATTTTATTGATGGAAGGTTCTTCTTTAAATCGAGCTAAATTGGCGATCGGGTCGTAATCCAGATACCACGCCACTGCCAAAATCCGCTCTAAAACGCGCTCGATAAACCCGCTTTCCACACTGGGAGTTAATAACGATAAATTTAACTCTGCTTTGCGAATTCCGGAAGAAATGCCTTGGGTTAGAGAATGCAGAAAAATCGTCCGCGTCACCCAAGTAGAAAAGGGAGGTTTTCCCGCCACTTGCCATTCCTCATCCTGTACTTGTGCGTAAGCGGGTCTCCCATCGGGATTGTAAATATCCGCACCAATGGGGGGACGCATTTGCGGACGTTGCAATCGCGAGGTCAAATCATCGGTAATCTCGCGATCTAAACCGATGGGAATGTGATGGGGGTGAATCATCGGCATCCAAACCTCCGGTTTTTGCCACAAATGCCGCAACACTTGCGCGAATAAACGCAACGCCCCCCGGGTTTTTTGGAATTCGGGAATCGAGGCAATTTTTTTGGTCAGCAGGTTAAACAGTTCGGGGTGAAATGGATAGCTTTGAGCGATCGCTTTGGAATAGCTGGCATCCTTACAGCCTTCCGGTAAATCCAGGCGACTCCCGCGATAAGCACTTAAATATTCCGTTGCTGCTTGTTGCGCCGCATCTTCGCTGACGCTGACAAACATTCGCTGTTTGACAATGTTATAAATTTCAACATCCGTAGAAGGAGTTAAAACCCGTTCTTGCCTTGCCGAAGCACGCCTTGCCTCCTGCAAATCCATCGTTTCTACAGCAGCCTCAGCCTGTATCGCTTCTTGCAAATTGGTGGTTTCTGCCGCAAAGGTATCGGAGATGGAAGCGAGGGAATAAATTAACACCAAATTGTCACAAGAGGCGGCTAAATCCATCAGAGAAAATAAAAATGCCACCACTTGTTCGGCGAGGTCGCTTTTCCCCACAATTTTGGCTTTTGCCGATCGCAAATACCGGGCGATTTCATCCAAAGCGATCGCAGTGGGTTCTCCTCCCATCAACCGTTCCAATACCGAAGTTCCGGGACTGATGCCACTGGTATCGCTACCGCGCAACAATTCATATCCCGGAATTCCCCCGATTTGATAGGCAATTTCCCCCCACAAGGTATAAGTGGTGATGCCGCTATCCGCATGATAAATCCCTTGTTCCGGGTCTAAATCCCGTCCATCCACTGCAGCGACTTGAATCGGACGAGAGGGAATCAAGTTCAAATCCGTAAAGCGATCGAGTCCGGCGATCGCCCGTCCCTGCTTGCAAATGTGCCACAAGGCAATCAAATCGTGGGTTTTCCCCCCGCCAAAACTGGTTTCCAAGCGAATCAAAGGAGACCCCGCCCCCTGTTTGCTCAACCGGGTAAAGGTTTCGCGAATCAGAGTTTTGATGCCATCGGTGGGAAAGGTGTTGGCAAAAAAAGTATCGGCATCTTGGTAAACGTAAGGCGCTTTGCCTTCCACCACCAACCGCAGTTTCGCAGCGAATAAATCGAGTTTGAGTTCCCCTGATAGAATTTCCTCGCGAGGATGACAAGTTTTAAAGATGGATTGCAGCATTGATTTTTGGGGTCGAACAATAACAGACGGACGGATACACCAGTGTTATTTACTAATTTAGCGCAATCTGCGATCGCTGCCATGCTATGATTAAATAAAATTTAATAAACTCCTCTGATTTTTTCTCAGAGGAGTGTGACCCGCAGGCGATCGTCCCTGACTTTCGTGAGTTCTGTGAGGGCGCTGATGCTCGAAGACTGCACCGAGTCATCGATGAGCTGTTGGATGCCCTGGCGCTGGGAGTCGAACCATTCGGAGAGTGGGTTTTTGCTGGCTTTTCGTATAGCTATTTATGTGCGATAGGGCACCGCCCGCCCCTGTGCTGTACCACATGGGTCAACGCATGGGCGATCGCCTTGCGCCCCCCGCAAGTCCCCCTCGCGGGTCTAGGTAAAGTTATCTCAAAAATTAAGACAATTTCGCAACCTATGCCCTCACCGGCAGCAAGTTTATGCTATGGAAAGCTAAAGGGGATGCGATCGCCCCTGGGGGTCTGTGCGGATTCCGGGTGGCACCCCTCTATGGGCGTTCTACCGGCACCACAAACGAACTATTGGCGCGAACGAAACAACAGCTCGTGGAATACTCCCCGAAACTTCTTCTAACATAAAACCAGGGTTTCCCTCGGGTATCGGTAAGAATGCCAAATCCCGCCGGGCCGAGTTCGATTTCAAAGCGCTCCCCGCGATCGAGGGTGCCCACTGGGGACCAGTTGAGAATATCCAGGGTCACGTCGCTTCTCGGACTCGCGATCGCGGGATAAGAATATCGACCCATGCGACAGTTCAACCCATTGGGATCGGGATCGACGACCTTCCAATAGCGATGGGAGGTTCTTCCATAGTCTCCATTTTCGTTCGGTGTGGGAAGTGCTGATGCAGGCAATGCAGAGACTCCACAAGCCAAAATACCAGAGAGTGCAAGGGTGGTTATTTGTTTTAACATCGGGATATACTGCGAAACTAAACTGCGCGATCGCCTCACCGTTTTTACCCCCATTGCCACCTCGGAAATTTTTCTCTATTATGGCTACAACCGTAGCTATGCAATTTTTGGAATTTTGGCGAATTGCCGTTCTCGGGGTGGGGTTGAAATCGGAAACCGGGAGGGAGGCGATCGCTATTTTTCCTCCCCATTCATCCGATTATTTCCCACTTCAGAAGTGACCAGTTCAAGTCATAAGTCACCGGAAATCAAAAGTAGATTGTTCTGGGGGTGACAGAAATGAATAACGGGGGTAAACAATCCGGTAATCTTAGTTAAATTTATCGAATTTTGCAGAAAAAATCCCCTAACGCAGGTATGAATTTAACGAGGTTCAAAATGAGTAAAATTGTAACAAGAGCAACTGGTGCGATCGCCCGCAGGTGGCAATTTACCCGGTTTAAATATTAAGTTTTTTAAAAAACCGGTTTTTCACCCGACATTTAGAGGTATAATGCGGTACACCATTTTGAGTCTGGTGTGGGATGGGCAAAACTCGCCAGGGGCTTTGCATCTGCGCCCGATCTGAAATTGCGTTTCAATTTGTGAAAATCCACCGAAAGTTGAGGAAGTTTGAAGGTTTATGAGCCAAGAACCCAATTACCGCTTTGAAACCCTCCAAGTTCACGCCGGCCAAGAACCGGCACCAGGGACGAATGCCCGCGCCGTTCCGATTTACCAAACCACCTCTTACGTCTTCGACGACGCGGATCACGGAGCGCGCCTGTTTGCCTTGCAAGAATTCGGGAATATTTACACCCGGATCATGAACCCCACCACTGACGTCTTCGAGAAGCGGATCGCAGCGTTAGAGGGGGGAGTAATGGGATTAGCCACCGCCAGCGGGCAAGCCGCGCAATTTTTAGCCCTCAGCACGATTTGCTCTGCGGGAGATAACATCGTCTCCACCAGTTTTCTGTATGGCGGAACCTACAACCAATTTAAAGTCGCCTTTCCGCGATTGGGGATCGACGTAAAATTTGTAGAAGGGGATGACCCGGAAGGATTTCGCAAAGCGATCGACAAAAACACGAAAGCGCTTTATGTGGAAACCATCGGCAATCCGGAGTGCAATATTCCCGATTTTGCCCTGTTATCCCACATTGCCCACGAAAACGGAATTCCCCTGGTTGTAGACAACACCTTTGGTTGTGGCGGCTATTTATGCAGACCCATCGAACATGGAGCCGATATCGTCACCGAATCCGCGACCAAATGGATTGGCGGGCACGGAACTTCTATTGGTGGGGTTATCGTCGATTCGGGTAAATTTGACTGGGGAAATGGGAAATTCCCGGTATTTACCGAACCCTCTCCCGGCTATCATGGGTTAAATTTCTACGAAACCTTCGGGCCGCAAAGTCAGTTTGGCAATATTGCCTTTATCATTCGCGCCCGGGTGGAAGGATTGCGCGACATCGGACCGGCGATGAGTCCGTTTAATGCCTTCTTATTGTTGCAGGGATTAGAAACCCTGTCCCTGCGCGTCCAGCGTCAAGCCGATAATGCGTTGGAACTGGCGCGCTGGTTGTCGAAACATCCCCAAGTCACTTGGGTTAAATATGCCGGACTCGAAGATAATCCCTATCACGAACGGGCGAAAAAATACCTGCGAAATGGCTTTGGCTGCGTGTTGAATTTTGGCATTAAAGGTGGAATGGAAGCCGGACGTGCCTTTATCAATAAGGTCAATTTAGCCAGTCATTTGGCCAACGTAGGCGATGCGAAAACCTTGGTGATTCATCCAGCTTCGACCACTCACCAGCAGCTTTCTGAAGCAGAACAAGCGACTTCTGGCGTGACGCCGGATATGATTCGGGTTGCGGTGGGAATCGAACATATTGATGACATCAAGGAAGATTTCGATCGCGCCTTTAACGGTTAACCCTGACAGGCTGTTGGGTTAAATGGTGCGACGATCGCCACCAAAATGTGGCTTAGTTGGTTTGTGCTAAAATAGGCTAGCGGCGCAGGAGCGCTGCTAGTCCCAAGTTGCTCTCGGACGGTAAAGCCTGAAGGCGAGGGAAGAGGGTTAAAAGAAAATAAGTGTGTGTCCTACACCACAAAAAAAAAGATGCACGCGGGAAAGTATTGAAGTAAAATCTAAAAAAATCTGGGGTAAAGCTTTACCCTAGCAGAGTTAAAATATGACAGCGCACGAAGGCCGATGTATGTCTAGCGCTGGGTGCGCTTTCATAGCAATGAGGCGATCGCGAAAGAAGAAAAAATTATGAAGTACCAATGGTTTATTTCCCCGGAAACGCAGTTTTGCGAACTTCCCCGGCCCGTCATCCTCGAATCGGGAGAAGTCCTGATGGGGGTGCAAGTGGCCTATCGAACCTGGGGAGAACTCAATGCCACCGGAGATAATGCGGTGGTGATTTGCCATGCCTTGACCGGGTGGGCGGATGCGGATCGGTGGTGGGAACCCTTGATCGGACCGGGGAAAGCCCTGGATCCAGAGCGAGATTTCATTATTTGCAGCAACGTATTGGGCAGTTGTTACGGCACCACTGGTCCGATCTCGGTGAATCCCACCACGGGCTGTCCCTACGGGCCGGATTTTCCCCGGATTACGATTCGGGATATGGTGCGGGTACAGGAGGCGCTGCTGGAAACCCTAGGCGTAGAAACAGTGCAACTGGCGATCGGGGGCAGTTTGGGGGGCATGCAGGTGCTAGAATGGGCGGCGCTTTACCCGGAAAAAGTGGAAGCGATCGCCTCGATTGCCGCTTGTGGGCGTCACTCTGCCTGGGCGATGGCGTTAGGCGAAGCGCAGCGACAAACCATCTATGCCGACCCCCACTGGCGAGAAGGCTATTACACCATCGAACAACCTCCCGCCTCGGGAATGGCTGCAGCGCGGATGATGGCCATGTGTACCTATCGCTCTTGGCCGAGTTTCGAGCAAAAATGCGGCAGGGAAAAACAAGAGGATGGACGCTTCGCAATCTCGAGCTATCTGCAATACCAAGGAGAAAAATTCCTCAAACGCTTTGATGCCAATACCTACATCACCCTCTCCCACGCAATGGACGCCCACGATGTGTCGCGCGGGGTGGGGGATTATCACCAAGCATTGGCCAGTATCCAACAACCGGCCCTAATCGTCTCCATTGACTCCGACGTTCTCTATCCCCCCACGGAACAACAAGAACTCGCTTCCTATTTGCCGAATGCCAAACTGGCGTGGTTGCATTCTCCCCACGGTCACGATGCGTTTCTCATCGAAATGGAGCATCTCAACAATATGGTGTTCGACTTTCGCACGCGAGAACTGCACTGGCATCGCCGCAACCACTCCAGAAAGGGACTGACTCCGATCTGGCGCTTGGAGAATTGAATGCCGGGGAATGTGGGACGCCGCTGTGAATCCGTCCCACGGGTTTGTTTCCCCTGCGCCGCCCGGATGACTCACCCGGCGCGGGTCACGTGACTCAAGAAAGCGGTTTGGGATGCAAGGAGTTTGACGCCACACAGCGGGTTCCGTGGGGGTCGAGGGTAACGGCTTTTGCCTGGGCGAGCACACCGCACTCTTGCCAGGTTTCCTGCATGGCGATCGCCACCGTATCGGCTTTCCCTGCAGGGCTGAGCGCCAGTAACGTCGGGCCTGCACCGCTAATGGCCAATCCATAGGCACCGGCATCTAAGGCGGCTTCATATACGGTTTGATATCCCGGAATTAACGCTTGTCGGTAAGGCTGATGGATGCGATCGCCCATCGCCACGCGCAACCACTTCCCGTTCCCGGTTTCCAATCCGCGCAACAATA
This sequence comes from Phormidium sp. CCY1219, assembly GCF_055795085.1. Taxonomy (NCBI): domain Bacteria; kingdom Bacillati; phylum Cyanobacteriota; class Cyanophyceae; order Oscillatoriales; family Oscillatoriaceae; genus Phormidium; species Phormidium sp. CCY1219. The sequence continues at coordinate 8,626 of NZ_JAYFEQ010000256.1, forward strand.
ACCCTAAATGGGCGGTGTTGAAAATAGCATCGGCCCGAGTGTAGTGCTGCGGTAAGACGTTGCGCGCTTTTTCCGTGGAGAGTTCAAAATCCGGAATCGCCACCACCGGTACCACTTCGGGATGCCAAGGAATTTCGCAAATCTCCCAGTGTGGACTAAGGGAGTTTTTCCCGTTGCGACAATCTTGCGCGGCTAAACGACAGCCTCCCAATAGGGCGGGGACGACGTTATCTGGGTGTTTTTCCATCGCGATCGCCAGTCGGATCACCTCCTGTTGGGGTAAGGGCAAGCCGGCGAGATAATTGGCACCCATTAATCCCCCGGCGATCGCGGTGGCGGAACTGCCCAATCCTCTGGCTAACGGCACGCCCAGTTCGATTTCGAGGTGTAACGGCGGCGGCGCTTCGCCGATGTAGTCGTACAATTTGACAAAGGATTTATAAACCAAGTTGGTGGCGTCGGTACTGACGCGATCGGCTTCTAAACCTTTGACGGAAACGAACAGGGAGCGATCGGCGGGCAGATCCGCATCCAGGTGGGAAAATTTAAACCGATTGTACAGCGCTAATGCGGCTCCGATACAGTCAAACCCCGGTCCGAGGTTCGCAGTGGTCGCCGGTACGCTGAGGATAACAGACTCAGTAGAAGACATGAAAGAATTCTCAGGAGAGAGGCGCTGAGGCGCATAACATCTAGATTGCATATTTTAATGGGTAATTCCTGCCAGGTAAATTGACTAAATCCCCTTGACATTTCAAGGGAACTCTAGGCGCTACTTTGAACTCGGATTGCCGTTCCATCGGCGTTGGACTCCCCCCACCTCTCCCAGCCATTTCTTGGAGATTGATGCCCGCTGAGGTGACGGAAAGCCTCAATCGGAGGATTGAAACGCGGCGCTCCAATAATTGCCAGTTTTTTATGAGTAACCAAGGATGCAAATTCTTTTGCCTACCGAACTTAACAACTGCAGCAATAATCAAGGACAAGTGACCGAGGACAAATGACCGAGGACAAATACGCAAGCGTGCCTCTGAGGCTCGCCTTCTTTAAAGATAATGACGGATGTCTCTGGCGCAACGTCATCACTCCTGAGTGGTAAATTTTATCCCCTATTGCAAATTAAATGTATTGGCTTTCGGGGCAAAGTGGCACGGCATGTTAGAGTGCCGCCGCTACATATTCTTATCTTGACATGAGAGCGTCACCACTTACCTTTAAAATTTGCGATTTTTATTCTCTTTGTCGATCGCCCAAGCTCCAATCCAGGCTAATATCCCAATGGCTAAGGGAAAGGCTGCAGAACCAACCGCCCAGAATAACACAGCCACAGCGATCGCCAGCATGGCGGTAATTAAGGCATCGGATTGCACCACTTTGCGCTCTCTGGGGGTGGCACCTAAGATTTGCACCCAAAAATATCCGATCGCCACCGCCGCGATCGCCGCCGCGATCGTGGTTCTATCCGTGACGTTGTTTTCCGCCAACTGTCCCACCCAGCTCTCGGATGCGATCGCGGCACCAAACGCTAAGGCGGCAGATCCGGCCCATCCTAAGTACAGGATATCAATTTTTGCGCCGCCGAGTTTTTTCACCAAAACCCGCAAGAGTAAATGAAACGCCACCGCTAACAGCAGGAATGACAGGGCTAACCCCAATCCCTGTTTGGCAAATCCCGCCCACATCCACGCGCTGGTTTCCACTCCGCGAAACCCCTTGACGATCGCCACGATCGCCGCGACTACCGTGGCGATCGCGCTGACGATCGCTGCAGCGCCGGTGAGAAATTTAATCGCAAAGGCAGTGGTGCAGGTTCTTCTCGGGCCCCCGGAACCGAATGGACCTTTTGCCAAATGCTGCGCGATCGGCCAAAATACCACCAAACCCACGGGTAAGGAGAGGGCCACTTTCGCACTGAAAGCATCCTCAACTCCCACACGGAAAGCATCCTCCACCACCGCACTGAAAGCATCTATCTCCACTACCACTAAACCCCACGCGCCACCGAAGGCGAGTAATAGCGCGAATCCAAGAAGAAATAGCCAGCGTTCCGTCCCCATTGGGTAAGTGCCCGTTAATTGTGTTCGGTTGTCAAAGGATTTTATCTTATTTGCGATCGCCGCGCGATCGAGGGATGGGCTTTTACTCGATTGTCCCGATTTAGGGTGGTGATTTTCCCGGTGAGAATAACATTTTCTGAGATCGACCCATCCCGCAAACATTACAGATTGCCAATCTTCTCAACCGCCAAAAAATGAGGGTGTGCGGAGTCGAGAATGGCAAGAGGCGATCGCCTCTCCTATTTTTCAGGATCCCCATCCTTGTCAGTCCTCTCCCCTCTGTAGATCGCTCCATCGGCCTAAGTTTTATGAAACCATTGGGATCCTAACGATGGCAGAACACTTTAAATGCCCTAATTGGCGAGCGATAAACTCGGTTTGTCCGAGTTGCTTAACTCGGAAAGGAAGTGTTTGGCTTTAAATGCCCTAATTGGCGAGCGATAAACTCGGTTTGTTCGAGTTGCTGAACTCCGAAAGGAAGTCGCTGACTATCCTCCACAGCCATAATCCTCTCCCAGCTTTTGCGCTCGTCAAACCATTGGAATCCTGCTTGTTTGGCTAAATTTCTATCATCATAAGAAACCACAGCCTTGAAGCGTGCTTTGGGCCTCAAGGCTCGTTCAAACATTTCTTCTAAATTTTCCATGCGGTCAAATAGGGCTGCAATCAGTTGGCAATCGGTTAGCGCTCGATGTGCTGTAGAGACCCCAATATCGTGTGCGAGAGCCAAATGGACGAGGGACTGACCGGGTCGTGTTTGCTTCGGCCATTCAAAGTCGTGACAGGTGCAAACCCAAGAGAGCGGCTGACCGTTGGCATTGAATAAGGTGGGGATTGGGATCTCGTCATTTTTAGGAAGGCCAAACCATTTTTTATCGAACTGTGCATTGTGTGCCACTACTAATTCGGCCTCTCGCGCCATATCCGTCAGCATTGCCAACCCTCTATGGGTGAGTTCAACAGTTATATTTCGTAATGCAGTTTCCTTTATCCGGTTGATATGCGCTGCTGGATTGCTGTCGGCAGGGATGAGAGTGGAGCATTCCTGGAGAGCCGTCCGATGCTTGACAGAATACAAGATCGCTCCCACCTCAATGACTTGTCCGCGTTGAATATCCAAATCTGTTGTCTCGGTGTCCACAATCAAAACCCGATCTACGGGTGGCTCCTGAGTCAGGTGTTGAACTGGATTAGCTGGGAGCGTCGTGGTTTCTGGGTTTGGGGGATTTTTTGAGTCCACCATAGAGCCTCCTGGAGAGGTGTTGTATAAATGAACAACATTACTCTAGCATCTGTGGCTTAAAATAACAAACTGTGGCATAATAAAACAACAAACTCGCGAAGCGTCCCCTCGGCATTCCCCCCAGCCGCGCTGGGCGGGTCGCGAAATTTAAGGGTGCTGCCGAGAAATTGACCTCGTTTCGGCACAATATGCACAATATAAAGAAAGCAAGGGCGTAATTGAGGAGGTAAGGAGATGTTGGGTCTAACCTTAAGGAAAGAGTTTCAGGGCAAGCGGCTCAAGGGCACTGCTATTGAACTGGCAAACGATAACAAGACTTGAGCCACTCAGATTCCGGCTCGAGAATTTTTGAAGATTACCTATCCTTCCGGCGATTTGCTGAAAGCGATTGAAGCCATTGAGCCGGATCGAGGTCTCCCATAGTGAATTTGGGGATGGGGTCGTCATCGAACCGCCACGCGAGGGATACGTGCGGGCATTTTTTGGAAGTGGGGAAAAGCAAGTTGCGATCGCTTCTGTCCGCCCTCAACTCTCCCGCAATCAGCCCATTATTGAGGGGGTTAAGGGAACCTGGGAACGCATGCGACAAATTTGGTTAGTCTATCAAGCGCATTTCCTGCCACTAATGGAAAGTGCTGCCTCCCTGACGGCGGCAAAAATTGACTTACTGCCTCACCAAATTGTATTAACCCATCGCATTGCTACCGCCAGTCCTCGACGATTCCTGATTGCTGACGAAGTAGGTTTGGGTAAAACAATTGAAACTGCTTTAATTTTGCGAGAACTCGCGAGTCGCGGTGAAATGAAACGGGCGCTGATGGTGGTTACAGCGGGATTGGTGAACAACTGGCATTATGAATTAAATGAAGTGTTTAATTTAGGGTTTGAGGTATTTGGCAGCGAAGGGGATGTGAGCGATCGCAAATCGAATGCCTTTGCCAAACACGATCGTCTGATTGCGAGTATCGATAGTTTGAAAATGGCAAAACGTCTGAAAAAACTTCAGACTGCGCCCGCTTGGGATTTAGTCGTATTTGACGAAGCTCATCACCTCACTGCCTCTAAAAGCGGCAGTAAAGTACGCAAGACCCAAAAATACAAATTGGCTGAGATGCTCAAAGATAAAACCCGCGATTTATTGTTACTCTCAGCCACTCCCCACCAAGGCGATCGGTTTCGGTTTTGGATGTTGGTTCAGCTTTTAAATTATACCTTATTCACCAATCCAGAAGACATGGTAGAAAATCGCCATCGTCTGAACGCTATCATCTTTCGGCGTACTAAAGCCGATGCTTGCAAAGCCGATGGTTCATTATTATTTGCCCGCCGTCAGGTGGTTACAGAAGCGTTCGTGATGTCAAACTCAAAACGCCGGTTTTACCGGGAACTGCGAACCTATTTAGAAGATGGTTTTGCCCTAGCAAAAAACCAAGGAAATCAAGGACGGGCACTAGGCTTTGTTATGGCAATTTTTCAAAAAATTGCCGCATCGAGTTTTGCAGCAGTCCGCCGCACTCTACAACGTCGGTTGCTGACGCTGACGATTCACGAAGGAATTTTATATGACCAAGCTCTCGATATTGATAAACGAGAAAAACTATATGAGGAAGCCAAACAATTAATTCGGGCTGAGCATCATCTCGGTGATGACCCTATTAGCCGCAGTGAAGCGGATCGGCTTTTTGCCGATTGGAAGCACAGAATTCTCAAAAAAATTGATAATTCTGAATTAGAAATTGCGGCAGATGCTTACAGCAGTAAATTAGCTGCAGATAGTGGAGAGGATGCTGCCGTATCTGTTGTCAACTTAGCACTACCAGAAGAACGCGATCGCATTCATTACCTTCTCAAGTATTTTCCGGAACAGACAGAGACTAAGGTTGAAAAACTCCTTTATGCTCTGGGCAAGTTATGGCATGAAAATCCACAGGAAAAAATTGTCATTTTTGCAACGTATTTAGGAACTGTTAACTCGATAGAACGAGAAATAGAAGCGGCTTATCCAGGTCAGGGTGTGGTGGTGCTTCGGGGTGGCGATCGCGCAAGTAAACTCGCCGCAGAACGCAAGTTCCGTCAAAAAGATGGCCCGAAAGTGTTAATTTGTACTGCAGCAGGACGAGAAGGAATTAACTTGCAGTTTGCCCGCATTTTATTTAACTTTGACCTCCCTTGGAACCCAATGGATATCGAACAGCGAATAGGGCGGATTCATCGGTATGGACAAAATGATACAGCACAAGTTTACCATTTGGTTTTATCCGATACCATTGAAGGAAAAATCTTTTTACTCTTGAATGAGAAACTAAAAGAGATTGCCCAGGGTGTGGGTAAAGTGGACGATCGCGGTAACATTGCTGAAGATTTTCGCTCTCAAATTTTAGGCCAGCTTTCCGAACGCATCAGTTACGATCGCCTCTATCAGGAAGCACTTTCAGATCCAGAGTTAAAACGAACTAAACACGAACTAGCAACCGCTTTAAGGAATGCAGCAGAAGCGCGAAAAGTTGTATTTGAATTATTCCAAGATATTGAAGGATTTAGCATTGATGAATATAAACCCTTGTCCGATGTGAAAGCTGGGATGGATCGGTTAGTGCGCTTTTTGATTTCTGCTGTGGAGGATAAGAAACGAACCATCAAGCGCGTCGATGATGAAATTTTTGATATTTACAGCGAGAGTGGAGAGAAAATCTTGCGGTTTACCACCAGTCGAGAAATCGCACGCGATCGCGACGATGTGGATCTGATGGGTCTGGATCACCCCCTTCTGCAACAAGAACTGCAACGGTGGCAAAATCTCCCTCCTGAAGAACTCGGAGTTGCGATCGCCGATGATGATGGGACATCAGCCATTTTGACCTGGTGGTTAATAGAGATCCAAGGCAAAAAAGGAGAACAGCGATTTGTTCTCAAGTCGTTGGCGATCGATCCAAATGGCAAACGGATTCCTACCATAGAACATCAAGGGGATGATATTTTATTACAAACCCCAACGTTACCCGTTTTAAAAGTGTCAGACCGTCAACGGTTGCTGCAAGATTATTTGGAACCCACCCTCAATCGAGAACTGCAATATCAAGGACTAACTCCAACTCAAGGAGGATTTTCCAGTCAACTGATAGGATGGGTTGAAATCCAAGGAAAAACTGGGAATAATGAAGCTAAGCAATCCCAAGAAGATTTGGCAGAACCGACATTTGGTAAAACAATCCGGCAAGCCAGAAAGACAAAAGGGTACACCCTGAGAGAACTTGCTTGTTTGGTGAATCTGGATTATTCTTATCTCTCTAGACTAGAAAATGAAAAAGCAGAATATGCGCCCAGCGAAGATGCGATTCGTTCTTTAGCACAAGTTCTCGATCTAGATGAGGAAAAGTTAATTTACTTGGTAGGGCGCATTCCCCAAGCTGAAGAAGATTTTCTTAAGAAAAATTCGGACAAACTTCCCAGTTTATTTCGAGTGATGCAGGAAAATCCAGAGTTTGCCGATAAAATTTTTGCAGAAGCTCAAAAAGCTTTAGATTGGTAAGTTTCATCCCTCCTCAAGGGGGGATATTCTACCATTCTTCCCTCGGGATGTTAGAGTTTGCATCCCCCCAGACCCCGAACAAAGGGGCGTAAATCCACAAGCATCTCTAAGACAAATGCCTGAAAAATGCTATCCTATTGGGTTGAAAAAATAATCAGGCATCATCCATTTGTGAGGATAAGAGTACAACCGATAATCCCGATCGCCTCTCTCCATCCAGACTTAACGCAATCCTCGGTCTCGCAACCAAGCATCGGTCCAAATGGCATCGGATTGACACAGAGGCGGTATCGGTTCTC